>QAKL01000142.1:0-13034 GCA_003343815.1 Clostridiales bacterium | reverse complement strand
GGGCTTGTATTTACCGTCAACGATTGAGTCGATTGATGATGACGCGGCGTATAATTGTGCGGCAGGCTTTACAGTTTTAAGCGACAGCAAAGAGGGCAAGGCTTATGAATTTGCGCAGAAGAATAAGTATAACTTTATCCTACTCAATACTACCTCTGATTTTGCCGACGGCACGGTGTGGATCGAGGGCTTGGACAAAGTGACCGCGGAAAAAGAGGCGCAGATTGATTTGAGCGTCAAAGAATTGGCGAAAGATAACGAGACGATTAAGAGCGCTTTGCAAAAAGGCGAATATGTCACCGCCTTTGATATTTCGGCGAAGCTTACCGAAAATAATGCTTCCAAAGAAGTGACGGCGTTAGACAATCAGGTTTCGATTATTATGCGTATCCCGGATAATTATAAGAGCAAGGCTAATAAGCTCATGTTGGTTGCTGCAGACGGCAGTAGTGTGAATGTGACATTGGAGGATAAATACGCGGTAGCCAAGGTAAACAGCTTGGGCAGCTATGCTTTGGTCGTGAAAAAATCATCTTCAACGATTCCCTCCGGTGGAGGCGGTGGCGGAGCCGTAATTGATAATGTAACGATAAGCTTTGATTCGAACGGCGGATCGAGCATAAGCTCAAAAATCGTTTCAAAAGATACGGCACTCAGCGCACCTGCAGCTCCGACTAAGGACGGCTATATTTTCAAAGGCTGGTATACCGATAAAGATTTAAAGAACGCCTACAGCTTTTCTGCGAAAGTGACTAAGGACATGACTCTTTATGCGGCGTGGGAGAAAATTGCCGATCCGAGTAAGCAGATTATCCTGACGATTGGGCAGAAAAACGCGTTAGTGTTCGGGCAGACGAAAGTAAATGACGTCGCGCCGCTAATTGCTAATTCCCGCACGATGCTGCCTGCTCGCTTTGTCGCTGAAAATTTAGACGCAAAAGTCGAGTGGAATGCGAAAGCACAGTCAGTAAAAATTACTAATGACAAAACGGAAATTATTCTCACGATCGGCGCGGATACGGCTTTGGTCAATGGTAAGAGCGTCAAATTAGACTCGCCTGCCTTCATCCAAAACGGCAGAACCTATACGCCATTAAGATTTATCTGCGAAAGTTTAGGCGCAAATGTAGAGTATAACAGCGCAAGCGCGCAGGTGATTATTACGAAATAAATGAAAGGATGAGAAAAAGACTTGCTATAGGGCAAGTCTTTTTTGCGCATGAAGCAGTTTTGCAAACATAAAAATTACAGCATAAGTTGATTTTTCCCTCTGCTTTATGATATACTTTTAACAGAAATATTGTTTCTAAGCCAAGGGAGGATATCAAAATGAGTGAATTGGAACAAAAGACAGCGGAGAGTGTAAAATACATTCGCGATAATTGTCCGCTAAAACCGAAAATCGCCGTAATATTAGGTTCAGGTTTGGGAGAAATCGCTAAAGATATTGAAAATGCCTATACTTTGGAGTATCGTGATATTCCGCATTTTGCTCAGTCTACGGCACCGGGACACGCGGGGAGACTGGTAATCGGCAAATTAGGCGAGACAGAGGTACTCTGTATGCAGGGGAGAATGCATTTTTACGAGGGTAACGGTATGGATGCAGTTGTTTATCCGATCCGCGTCATGGCGAAACTGGGAATCGAAACTTTGATTTTGTCCAACGCTGCCGGTGGGATCAATTTAAGCTTTATGCCGGGAGATATTATGATGATTACCGATCATATTAATTTCATGGGCGTAAATCCCTTGGTAGGGCCGAACGAAGAATCATTCGGTGTGCGCTTTAGCGATATGAGCTATGCCTATAATCATCTTTTGCGCCGTTTAGCTGAGGAAACGGCGAGCGAATTAGGCATCGAATTAAAAAAAGGCGTATATCTGGCCTGCAGTGGTCCGAGCTATGAAACTCCCGCGGAAATCCGCGCTTTTCGCGTCTGGGGAGCCGATGCAGTAGGCATGTCGACAGTGCCTGAGGTAATCGTCGCCAATCACTGCGGAATCAAGGTCGCGGCCTTTTCCTGCATCAGCAATATGGCGGCAGGTATCTTGGATCAGCCCTTGACCGAGGAGGAAGTCTTAGCGGCGGGAGAAATGGTCAGCGGCAAAATGAGCAGTTTGGTGAAAAATTTAGTAGCGAAAATTGACAGGGGATGATGAGATGGCGGCAGAAAAATCAGCCTTGCCTCAGACGGTAAGCTTTGACGAAGAAAAACAGGCATTAGTGATTATTGATCAAAGCCTGCTGCCAAATAAGACAGAAATGCTTTATTTAAAAACCGAGGAGCAGGTGCATCGAGCGATATATTTGCTGAAAGTGCGTGGGGCTCCGGCGATTGGGGTTGCGGCAGGGTACGGGTTATATTTAGCTGCATTAAATATCGAGACGGACGATCATGCGGAGTTTGTGCAAAAATTAGCCGCATCAAGGGATTATTTAGCGGGGGCGCGACCGACAGCGGTCAATCTCTCGTGGGCGCTCAAGCGCGTCTTTAGCGTGACGGAGCAAAATCCGACCGCAGAGGTAGATGAATTACGTCTACTCATTAAGAAAAAGGCAGACGAGATTTTGGCAGAAGATATTATGATGTGTCTCCAGATCGGAGAGTACGGCTTAAGTTTGCTGAAAGATAATTGGGGTATCCTCACCCATTGCAATGCCGGTCAGCTGGCTGCGGTGAAATACGGCACAGCATTAGCACCGCTACATTTAGGGCGGGAGCGAGGTATGAATTTTTGTGTTTACGCCGATGAAACCAGACCGCAGCTTCAGGGAGCGCGCTTGACAGCGTATGAATTGGCAGAGGACGGAATCAATGTTACGGTCATTTGCGATAATATGGCATCTACCGTGATGAAAGAGGGCAAGATTCAGGCGGTTTTGGTCGGAGCTGATCGGATCGCGGCCAATGGCGATACGGCGAATAAAATCGGTACTTCGGGCGTAGCGATTTTGGCGAAATATTATAATATTCCGTTTTACGTCTTGGCGCCATACTCGACTATTGATTTAGCGTGCAAAACAGGTGCGGATATTAAAATCGAACAGCGCCCCGAGGCAGAGGTGCGGGAGATGTGGTACCGCGAAAGCATGATCACGCCGAAAGCCAAGGTTTACAATCCGGCATTTGACGTGACAGAGCATGAGTTGATTACGGCTATCGTGACGGATAAAGGCATTATTTATCCGCCGTTTGCGGAAGGAATTGCGCACATGATGGGAGAGGATCAATGATGTATCCGACTGATGACGAGGCGAAAAAGTTAATTACTGCGGTGTGCCGCCGCATGTATGAGAAAAACTATGTCGTATCTAACGATGGCAATGTTTCCGTGAAGGTGGGCGATAATGCATTTTGGACCACGCCGACAGGTGTTTGCAAGGGTGACATTATCGAGGATATGTTGGTTAAAGTCGACGCGGACGGCAATATTTTAAGCGGGAGCTTGAAGCACTCCTCGGAACTGAAAATGCACCTGCGGCTTTATCGGGAAAACGAAAAAATCGGTGCGGTAGTGCATGCGCATCCGCCTGTGGCGACGGCTTTTGCCTGCGCGGGGATGGCGCTTGAGGCGCCTGTTTTGGCAGAGGCGGTGTTAAAATTAGGCACGGTGCCGTTAGCACCTTATGCGGATTTAGGCACCCAAAAGGTGGCGGATGTAGCGGCGCCCTATGCGAATGATTATCACGCGCTTTTGTTAGCCAATCACGGCGCAGTGACCTGGAGCGAGGATGTCTGGCAAAGCTATTATTTGTTGGAATCGGTGGAGCAGTATGCTAAAATACTGCTTTATACAAAAATATTAGGCTCACAAAAGAAATTAAGCTCTGCAGAAATAGCGTTTCTGCGCAAATAAGCGTATGAAAAAAGTCCTTGCTTATGCAAGGACTTTTTTAGTTTAATTGTTACTTTAAAATGCAAGCCGCATCTGATGCCAGCAGACATTGCCATGGGTAGAGGAGGATATTCCCTCGTCGACAAAGCCGAACTTAGCATAGTAATGCACTAATTCGCCCTTGCAGGTGAGGACGAGACCTGCGCGTTTTTGCGCTTTGGCAGTTTCGATAAATTGCTGAATGAGTTCGGCGGCATAGCCGTGACGGCGGTGGGAGGGCAGGGTATTGACGCCGAATATCATCTGCCAAGCGCCGTTGTCATCTTGCAATGAAGCATTTGCATACATTTCGTCGGTCAAATCTGCCGTATCGGTAACCATACCGTCGATAAAGGCGATCAAAGTATCGTTTTCAAACATCAAAAGAAAATGATCGGCGTAGTATTTGAGGCGCTCGGCAAATTCTTCTTTTGTAGCGGCTTCAGCTTTAGGAAAGCAGGCAGATTCGACAGCGGCAATCTGCTCTAAATCAGCAATAGTTGCAGTACGAATTAGCATAAAAATACTCCTTTTTAAATTTTAGTAAATGGGGGTTGTAGCAAAATCAGCGGTGTTGCTTGGACAAATTTTTTGCAATATAGTTTCGTTTAATCACGCTTTTTCGACAGTGTTAAGGCGTTTGATAGAGATGGTTTTGCCGTTTTCGATTTCTAAAATGCAAGCATTAAATTGGGCTTGTCCTTCTCCTTGGGCAAAGCGGACTGGGCGCTGGGTTAAAAAACGCTCGATAGCTAAATTTTTATCGACACCCAAGACGGAGTCGTAAGCGCCGCACATGCCGCAGTCGGTGAGATAGCCTAAGCCGTGAGTAAGGATTTTTTCATCGGCAGTCTGCACATGGGTGTGGGTGCCGATCATAGCGGCGGCGCGCCCGTCAATGTAATGGGCGAAAGCTATTTTTTCCGAGGTCGCTTCGGCGTGAAAATCAATAAAAATCTCCGTATTAGGGGCATCTTTTTTTATTTCGGCAAGCAAATCATCAATGATTTCAAAGGGCGATATGAGATTGCTCACGTAGACATTACCCATCAGGGAAATGACGGCTAAACGATTTTTGCCGCCGTCGATGAGATACCAACCTCCTCCTGGTGTGCCTTTGGGATAATTATACGGGCGGATGAGCTCCGGCGTGTGGTCGATGAGGTCTAAGATTTCCGCGTTGTCAAAGCTGTGATTGCCTAATGTTACGCAGTCGCAGCCGGCAAAGATAAGGCGGCGGTACAATTCTTGGTTGATGCCGTTTTTGGGGGCAGCATTTTCGCCGTTTGCGATGACGAAATCGATTTTTTCGTCTTTTTTTAGGCGGCGGATATATTTTTCGGCGATATCCATGCCGCAGGAGCCGACGATGTCGGCTACAAATAATACTTTCATTTATTTTCCTCGTTTCTATTATGATAAATTAACGAAATAAGACCTGCTTGGAAAGCCTTTTGCCGTTGGCACACCAAGAGGCGAAATGTTCACAGTTGTTGCTTAAAAAGTTATATCCTCCGAAATCGCAGTCAACTTGGCTTAAGGCGCGGCGGGCGATTTCCTCGGCAGGATAGGCGCAAGTTATATCTATAGCGCGGCAAATGCACCCACTAGCGGCAAAATCTGCCGCTTTGGTGCGCATGATACAGGCGTCTATTTGGATAAAGTTGATATTGCCGCGGAAATGGACAAAGCTGCCGTCGCTTAAAGCGATGCCGTAATGGCGGTAAGTAAAAAATCCGTCGTACATCTGCTGCCAAAGGATGCGGCGTTTGGTTTCTTTGAGTTGTTCCTCGACGAGATGGCGCTCGTTGGGACGGATTTGGCGCACGACATATACAGGGTAGCCTCGGAGCATAGTTTCACCTCATTTGTACTTTTTATCACAGTATATGCGCTTGAGGTAAAAAATGAGATTTAAAATGGACAATTTGCTATATGAGCTATTTTAGCATTAATTAATGGTAGGCGCAAGAGTAGCATGAAAAAAAGTATGTTTTCCATGCTACTCTTGCATTACTTTGAGTTTGGTAGAATGGAGAATTAAAGAAGAAAATGTTTGACATAATAAACAATATTTGCTATAATATAAATAAATTTACAAATATATACATATTAACGACAATAAATTGGGAGGGGAGTCTTATGAATGCGGAGGAACGTCGAAATTTTTGGAACACGTTGTGCTCATTATCCGGGGAGGATATTGAAAAAGATATGCAAATTTTAAGAGAAAGTATTAAATATCCCCGATATCTTTACAGATATCGGGGAGTAACTCCATATACGATAGAGGCACTGAGAACGAACAGCGTATATTTATCGACAGCAGATAAATATGATGATCCATTTGATACCTTTTTGCATATTGATGTTGATGCGCTAAAACAAGAATTTGTGTTGCCATTTGCCACTAAAGAAGGAACTGAAGCCACGTTTAAAGCGGTAAACAATCTTGTGGGATTTGAAATATATAGTATCGAAAGTTTTACTAAAGAGTTATTGGGCAATATTACACAAAGTTTCTTGCAAGTTGCGATGGCTTTACGAGATACTACCAGAAAAGATATTTGGTCAGCTTGTTTTTCCGAAAATGGTTTCAATGAAACATTATGGCTAAAATATGCTGACCAACACAGAGGATTTGCCTTGATATATGATTTGGAAAATAAAGATAATTTTTTATGCGGTAAGCAAGCAATTTGTAAAAATTGCATGACAGCAAATACGAATATTTCGCTTTATCCTATTTATTATGCAGACAAACCATATGATGCGACAAATTTTCATAAATTAGTTTTGGCAGATACCTTAGAAAGATGGACTGCCAAAACTATACCGCCAGAATTACGCGCTGAGTTGGGAAGTGGTTGCTGGGAAAAAGAGAAGATATCGCTGATTAAGAAAAAGTGTCATGAGTATGATGAAGAGTGGCGGATACTGTCAAACAGCGAAGTAAAGAAAATTCAATGGATTCCGTGCGGAATCATTTTAGGATTAAGAATGGATGAGGCAATAAAAAATTTGGTAATTGGCATAGCAAAAATGGCCGGAATCAAGGAAATATATCAATCCTTTATTAATGAACATAATCAAATGGACAAGTATTTACTTAAAGAAAAATATTCTGCACATTAAAATTAATATTTATAAAAACCACAACCGCAGCGTATAATTTTGCCTGCGGTTTTTTATGTAAATATTTACAAAAATTAAGTATGTAAAGCGCGTGAGGCAAAGTCTGATTTTAATGTTATGTAACTTTTGGTTACCTTAGCAGGAACAAAAGTATTCTTGACTTATTTATGCTTATATATTATATTAAAATTAAAGTATAGCTATATTTTGAGACAGAAGTTATTTATGCAAATGTAGAGTAGTGAAGATCGTCAATTTTTTCTAATAAATTGAAAATAAATAAAATACAGATAAATATAGGCGATTGTACATTATTTTTGCGCTGTTAAGTGTAGAGGAGATAGTAATATGAACAGAAAAGCGTTGGCTGAGAAAATTATTGTTTTGGGTATTGACGGGATGGATCCAAGATTAACGAAAAAATATTTGGACGCCGGCATAATGCCTAATTTAAAGAAATATTTGGAGCATGGTTCGGCTCGCGAAGATTTGGTATTGTTAGGTGCGCATCCTACGATTACACCGCCAATGTGGACGACTTTATCAACAGGTGCCTATCCTAATACTCACGGTATTACTTGCTTTTGGAACCAACATCCGAGCAAAATTGATACTTTCCGCTATGCTAATGATTCGCACAATTGCAAGGCCGAGCAGTTGTGGAATGTTTTTGCGGAGGCAGGCAAAAAAACACTTGTGTGGCATTGGCCGGGATGCTCTTGGCCACCGACTTCTGACAGCGAAAATTTAGCTGTAGTTGAGGGTACGCAGCCAAGCTCGATTAATTATGGTATCGGCAGTACCGAACGCGCTAAATTATATTATTTTGATGAAGCTTATCAAACAGAGCAGGTGTTTGATGATAATGGAGTAAAAATCAGCGGCGTAGGCTGTGTAGTAGATGATATGGATGTAAAAGAGGAGGGTTTTGATGTCCAGGCGTCATTGTCTGTACCGGATCCGCAGCCGATTTCGATGGATGCGACCGAGGGTGAGTGCCACGCCTATGGCAAGCCTGTTTTCCACACAGAGTCTCCGTTAAAAGCAGCTAAAAACTGGGCTGTGCAAGGAGAAGGAGATAAAGAGTTTGAGGTGACTTTCAGCGACGGTATGATTCGCCGTGTAGGTTTGCTTAGAAAAAATGCTGACGGTATTTACGATACTATCGAAATTTATAAAAGTAAAAAAGATAACAGTCCTTTGTTAACATTGAAAAATAATGAATACGTAGTATCTGTACTGGACGAAAGAGTTAAGCATGATGAAAAAGTCATGACGACAGCCAGCTGGTATGCTATTGATGTTGATCCTAAAGGCAGTAAATTCAAATTGTGGATCGGCAATAGCACGAAATTAAATTGCGATGACTTATTTTCTCCGAAATCTTTATATCAGGAAGTGATTTCGGCTTGCGGTGAGATCCCAAGCATTGAGAATGGTTCTAACTATGGACCTGATGCCCATTTGGTGAAAGATATTATGTGTGTGACATGGCAATATTACGACGCTTGGCAGGCTAAGGCTATTAATACTTTGATTGAGCAAGACGGCTATGAAGTGGTTTTCAGCCATTTGCATAATGTCGATAGTTTTGGCCATATTGTCTGGGAAGAACGCAATGCTTTTGGCAATGAGGAACATGAAATCGCTTATGAAGAAGTATTTAAGCAAGTGTATATGGATACTGACGCTTATTTGGGTGAATTTTTGCATTTATTGGATAAAGGCTGGTGTGTAGTAATTACTTCCGATCATGGTTTACTGACCAAAGAAGAGCCGGGAATTTGTCCGTCTATCGGTGACGCTTTTGTTATTAATACCGGTATTATGCGCGAATTAGGATATACTGTTATGGTGCGCGATGATAAAGGTAAGGAGACCAGAAAGATTGATTACAGCAAAACAAAAGCGGTAGCTTCCCGTGGCAACCATATTTATTTGAATATGAAAGGCCGATATGAATACGGCATCGTTGACGAAAGCGAAAAATACGAGCTTGAAACGCAGATTATCAATGATTTATACGCTTATCGCAATAAAGACGGTAAGCGGGTAATTGGTTTAGCTATGCGCAATAAAGATGCAGCACTTTTGGGAATGAGCGGTCCGGACTGCGGCGATATTATCTATTTTGTCGAAGAGGGCTTTAACCGCGTCCATGGCGATGCTTTATCGACATTTATCGGTAATTCCGATACTTCGGTATCGCCGCTCTTTATTATAGCCGGAGAGGGTGTTAAGCATAATCATTACACCAATCGCGTTATTCGTCAGGTAGATGTGGCGCCGACTATTGCTGTAATCGGCGGTGTGCGGATGCCGCATGAGTGCGAGGGTGCACCTGTATATCAAATTTTGGCTGAAGAGTTTTAATTTCGATAAATATCTTAGGAAAGCCGTTAGATATAATGGTTTTCCTAAGAAAAATAATTAAGCAATTATAGAAAATTTATTCGCGAAAGGAATATAGATTATGGACAAAAAACGTATTGTACATTTAATCATTATGTTCGTGTTAACTATCGGTATTGGCTTATTGGCTCCTTTTGGGCAGATTACCGAGCTTGGGATGAAAGTTTTAGGAGTATTTATCGGGGTATTATATGGCTGGATATTTATAGATTTAGTTTGGCCGAGTGTGTTTGGCTTTGTTATGTTAAGTATTGTCGGCTATCAGACGGCTGTCGGCAATATGGCGGCAGGCTTTGGCAATCCGCAGTTTTTGATGGTGTTAGTGCTGATGCTGTTTGCCGGAGCTTTTGAAGAAGCCGGGATGACGGATTTTTTGGCGAATTGGTTTTTGAAAAAAGAGGCTATTCGCAAAAGTCCATGGGTTTTAGTAGCAGGTATTACCTTTATTGCCTTTGTGATCGGTATGTTGGGCGGAGCTTTGGCGGCTGTGTTCCTTTTATGGGCATTGGTGCTTAGAATAGCTGATGACTGCGGTATTTCCAAACACAATACTTTCATTTCATTTTTTATGGCGCTGATTTTATTTTCGGCTTGTGCCGGCTCGGGAGTAATCCCATTTCATAGCGGGGCATTGACATACGGCGGCTTTTTAACGGCGGTTATGGATGTAAAAATACCGTATGTGGGATTCTTTTTGTATGGTTTAGTTACCTTGGCATTGCCTGTTGTAATCTTATTTTTAATCGGCAAATATGTTATGAAGCTTGACGCGTCGATGTTTTCGATTCCACAGGAAATTGTTCGGGAGTTGGAAGCTAAACAAACTACAAAAGGTCAGCTTTTTTCATTTTGGCTTTTGATCGCTTTTATGGTTGTCTTATTTTTGCCGGAATTAGTACCGAGTTTGCCCGGGATGAAATTTATTTCTAAACTGGGTTTGGTAGGCTTGGGTTTAATTGTGCTGTTAATTATGGCTGCGGTAAGATTTGACGGCGCTCCGCTTATTTCGTTAGAGCGGGTATGTAGAAAGCATGTGTCTTGGCCGTTAGTTTTATTATTAACCATTACTTTTCCCTTGGCTAATGCTTTGAAAGCTGAGGAATGCGGAATTATGCCTACTATCGTCGGTTATGTGTCGCCGATTGTATCTCAGATGGGCTTGGTACCATTTATGTTTTTATCGATTTTTGTTTTGGGTCTTTTGACGCAGGTGACACATAATATGGTTTTGGGCGCAATGTTTATTCCGTTTTTATGCCCGTTGTGCGAGCAATTAGGTGGCAATGTTATTGTATTTTGGTACATGATTTATACGATTTTGCAATGTGCGTACGCCACACCGGCAGCCAGTATGCAGTCAGCTATTTTGCACGGGCATGAGCGGATTATCAAAAAAGATGCATATTTGTTCGGTGGATTGTTTTTAATAATTACGTATGTAATTCTATTTACGATAGGGCTTCCGTTTGGCAATTTGATTTTCTAAGGAAAAAGAGGTTTTTCGTTTGAAAAACCTCTTTTTTAGTACGAATGTTTTTTAATAAGGTTTAACAGTTGCATTTTTGCGTAGATAAGTATATAATAATCTTATAATTTTACATATAACATTGAAAATTATAAATGAGGTGAAGTCTGTGCGAATTGAACAATTAGAGTATTTGCTTGCTTTAAAAGAAAATCATTCGATTATAAAAACAGCTCGCGAGTATTTTATATCGCACCAGGCTATGTCGAAAAACATTAAGACATTGCAGGAAGAATTAGGTGTAGTGCTGATTGAAAAAAATAAGCATGAAGTAAACTTAACGAAAGCTGGAGAGGAAGTTTGCGCTTTTGCCGAAATTGTTTTGCGTGAAAAAGCGGCATTGGATAAAAAACTGCAAAGTTGCAGAACTGTGCCGAAATATGAAAACAAAGTGCAAATATATATGACTAATCGCTATAATTCCAACGATTTTATGGAGATCGCCTTTGCGCTGCAAAAAGAGGTAAGAGAATATATTTGCATATCTACTTTATCGCTTACGGAAATTATTTCACAGGTGGATTATGATGATGCAGGTACACTCGGTTTAATTACAGTATACAATGATATGTCAAGTAAGCTCAAAGAAAAATTGGCTGAATATAATTTAAAATATTTGATCATTCAGTCGGTGCCTTTGTGTGTATGTGCATATAAAAAATCACTTTTAGCGCAAAATGCGTATCTTACCAATGAAATGCTGCAAAAAACACCGGTGACAGGATTTTGGTTTGATGCGCATCTTTTTGATGATAATCCCAGAAATATAACCTTTGCTGTCAATGATTATGAGCAGCAAAAAAATATTATGAAAAGCAAAAATGCGTACGGTTGGTATTCAAAGAATGAGCTGGCGCATATTTTAGGCGCAGATTACACTGCTTTGGAATCGGATAAAAAAGTCAAGATGCAGTATATATTGATTTATCGTGAATTAGATGAAACACTTTTGAATAAACTGCTGGAACTTCTAAATAAAAGTGAAATATTTTAGATGCTGTGATGGTTAAAACTTTCTATAATAACTTACAAATTTTGCGAGATTGTATTGAAAAATAAACGTTCCTGTGATATAATTTTTAATTAGATATATCCATGTAACGGACGAATCACTGGTCAATGCCGTACCCCAATTTGAACAGGCAGCACCAACCAGCTAAAAAGGTGTAAAATGGGTGTAGTAAAAATACAGAGAAAGGCGAAAATCTGATAAATAAAGGATTTTTGAATAGGTAAATGATAAAATGAAATTAGGAATCGTAATAAATTAGCCTTTTTTCATAAAAAGATATATTGACATATAAGTCTGTAAAATGCATAAATATCGCGTTTTTTGCGATTGCATTTTTATAAGAAATCATATATTTTGCTGAAGGTTTATGTTATTTAGGTGTAAAATCAGGTGTAAATTTAAAGGGAGTCCAACGCATTTTTTGACGGTAATTTTATAAATAACTCAATATTGAATATTGTGGTACAAAGAAATTTAATAATTTTTAGCAAAAAAACGTTTCTGTATTTCTTGAATTAGGAAAACAGAAACGTTTTTTGTATCATCAGAAAAAATATAAATCTTCAAGAGGAAATCAGCTGCGGCTTTTTTCCTCTTTTTATATAGAGAATACAAAGGAGGAGCAGCCATGGAGCGTACATTTGCCTATCATTACGGAGATGAGGGAGAGCAGTATGCCTTTTACCGCCTGCCCAAAGCCCTAATCATCGACTCATACTTCAAGCACCTATCCACCGATGCCAAGCTCCTCTACGGATTAATGCTGGATCGTTTAAGTTTATCTGTTAAAAATAACTGGATTGACGAAAAAAACAGAGTATATATCTATTTCACCTTGGAGGACATTTGCGAATTATTAAACTGCAAAACAGACAAGGCAATCAAATTACTGGCAGAGTTGGATACTAACAAAGGCATTGGCTTAATCGAGCGCGTCAAGCAGGGGCAAGGAAAGCCTACAAAGATTTATGTAAAAAAGTTTATTGCAGGCGATAACGACGGCAATAGCTCAGACTTCGGAAAAACCGAAGTCAAGACTACGGAAAATCAGAAGTCCGGACTTCGGCAAAA
>QAKL01000005.1 GCA_003343815.1 Clostridiales bacterium | reverse complement strand
ATCGGCGTTTAAATTAATTTTCGCTGTCGTTTTTTCCTGCGAACGCGCGATAAATGCTTCATTTTTCGCGATAAATTGCTCAATTTCGGCTAAAGAAAGGCGTTTCGGCGCGGAAACTTTGATCGTTCCCTCTGCCGAAACGCGCAAATAAAGATTCTTAATATTTTTGCGCGCGAGTTCATATGAAACCCACGCGCCGTTTAAATAAATCTCGCGAATCAAATTTTTTCCGCTCACTTAGCGAATCTCCACGATTTTGCCTTTGCTCTTCATGCGTAAATCATACCACAAAGACGGAGCAACAAAAAGTGAAGAATAAGTACCGGCGACAATGCCGATAATCATCGCTAAAACGAACATTCTGGTAGTTTGTCCGCCGAACAAGAACAAAGCAACCAATAAAATCAAGGTACTGATTGAGGTATTTAAAGTTCTGGTCAAGCTCTGCTTATCACTTAAATTAACAATCTCTGCCAGCTGGTCTTTTTTGACGCGGACGGTATTTTCGCGGATACGGTCAAAAATAACAATCGTGTTATTAACCGAGTAACCGAAAATCGTCAGCACTGCCGCGATGAAGTAGCTCTCGACCTCAAATTGACAAATCGAGAAGACAGCTAAAGTTACCAAAACGTCATGGAACAATGCCGCGATCGCCGTCACCGCAAAGCGCCACTCATAGCGCCAAGTGATGTAAGCAATCATCAACAAAATAGCGACAAATAGCGCGATTAAGCCGTTTTTCAAAAGTTCGGAGCCGACACTGGCGCCGACAGCCTCGCTGCGCAAAAGCGTGCAGCCGCCTAATTTATCGCCTAAATCAGCGACGAATTGTTCCTGTGCAGACTGATCCATATACAAAGTTTTGATCTGATATGATCCGTCGTCCAATTCCTGGATACGGTTCGTGCCGATGTCTAAATCGTTAATCGCCGATCTAACCTCGGAAATATCGGTTTGCTCGGTAAAGGAAATCTGGAATAAATTACCTCCAGCAAAGTCGATACCTAAATTTAATCCCTGAATAAACATCGAGAGGATCCCGGCAATAATAATTACCGAAGAAATGATGTAACAAATTTTTCTCTTTCCTACGAAATCCACAGCCGGCACCTCCTTATGCTCCAAATAATTTCGTATTTTTGATGATATTTGCCGCCACTAAATTTTTCAAGATAAACTTAGTAAAGGTAATAGCGGTAAACATACTTGCCAAAATACCGATAGTTAACGTAATTGCAAAGCCGCGAATCGTGCTGGTGCCCAAGACAATCAAAACAATTGCTGCAATCAAAGTTGTCACGTTGGAATCCAAAATAGTGGAAAAGGCTTTCTTAAAGCCACTCTCAACAGCGACACGCAAAGTTTTTCCTGCTCTGAGCTCTTCTTTGATGCGCTCATAGATAATGATATTGGCATCGACGCCCATACCTATGGACAAAAGGAAACCCGCGATAGATGATAAGGTAATCGTCATCTTGAGCCCGACCATGCAGCCTGCTAAAATTACAATGTAGAAAGTCAACGCTACCAAGGCAATCGCCCCCGGCAAACGATACAATAGCAGCATAAATAACGCTAAAACAACCAAACCAATGATTGCTGCTCTGACACTCTTGGAAATAGCGTCGCTGCCCAACTGCGCGCCGACCGTTCTTTTCTCGATGATCTGCAAATCAACCGGCAATGCACCGGAATTTAACAAAGTAGCCATGTTGTCTACTTCGTCCATAGTGGTGTAGCTGCCGCTGATCTGGCACTCGCCGCCGGTAATCGGCTGTTTTACACTCGGCATGGACAAGACCTGATTGTCCAAAACAATGGCAATGCTTCTATTAGTATCGCCGTAAGCATATTTGTTGCACAAATCGGTAGTCGCTTCACTGAATGCCTGCGCGCCTGCCGCGTCAAACTGCAAGTTGACACCGTATCTTTCGTTAGGATCAACGGTTTCCTGATTCATATAACCGCTGGCTTTCTTTAAATTGTTACCGTCAAGCACGACCTCACCGGTATCCACACGCACAAACATCAATTTTGCCGTAGTACCGATCAAGCGCACTGCTTCCTCGGGATCGTCCAAGCCTGCAATTTCCACACTGATGCGGTTAGTGCCTGCCTGACGCACCTCCGGCTCGCTCACACCCAAGCCGTTAATACGGTTTTCGATAACCATCATCGCTCCGTCCATGTCCTCTTGACTGGTGCCCTCGGGAGCCTCTAAAAGCACCATGACGCCGCCTTGCAAATCCAAGCCCAATTTAGCATGATCCTTGCAAAGAGGCAATACTAAAGCAGCTAAAACCGCAACTAACAAAATCGTCGCGATTACAGTTGCCAATCGCTTACCCTGCATGATTATACCTCCAGTTTTTCAGCACTAACTTGAAGAAATAAGCTTGGAAAAGCTTATTTCTTTTCTTCATCTTCGTCCTCTTCGTCTTCATACTCCTCATCTTCATCATCGTCGTCATATTCGTCATCCTCTTCCTCAGCGGATTCCTCCTCTTCGGTGACGATTTGAGAAATAGAAGTTCTGAGCATTTCGATTGTTAAACCGTCAGCAATCTCTAAGAATACGCGGTTTTCCGTCAACGCTTTAATAACTCCGCAGATACCGCCGATAGTGATAATTTTCACGCCCGGTTTAAGCTGCTGAAGCATTTCGGCGCGTTTTTTCGCCTGCTGCTGCGACGGTCTGATCATCAAAAACCATAACGCCACAAACGCTACTAATATAAAAATAAACGAGCTGCCGCCTCCTGTAGTTCCTCCCATGATTCACACCTCCCTGATAATAGATAAATTTCAACCTATCTTTATTTCTGCTTTACTTATATTTTAACCTGCGTGGCAAATATTTTATTTGCCGCCGCGGCTGAAATCGGCATAAAATTCGGCGATAAACTCCGGATAGCGATCCTCTAAAATCGCCGTGCGGATATTTTTCATTAAATTAGTCAAGAAATGGATATTATGAATCGTCGTAAGTCTGATCCCTAAAACCTCGCCTGCTTTAATCAAATGGCGAATATATGCTCTTGAGAAATTGCGACAAGCATAGCAGTCGCAGCCCTCCTCCAGCGGCCTGAAATCATGCGCGTACTCGGCGTTGCGCACGACCAGTTTACCGTATTTGGTCATCACGGTACCGTTTCTGGCGATACGAGTCGGCAAAACGCAGTCAAACATATCCACGCCGCGCTTGACTCCCTCCACCAGATTATCTGCCGCACCCACGCCCATTAAATAACGCGGTTTGTTTTTCGGCATAATATCCGTATTGTAATCTAACATTTCGTACATCACTTCCGCAGGCTCGCCCACGCTTAGTCCGCCGATGCCGTATCCCGGCAAATCAAACGAAGTCACCTGTCTGGCGCTTTCCTCGCGCAAATCCTTAAACATACTGCCTTGGATAATACCGAACAGCGCCTGATCCTCACGCGTATGGGCTTTCACGCAGCGCTCCAGCCAGCGTGTCGTACGCTCCATCGAATTTTTCGCATATGCATAATCTGCCGGATACGGTGTGCACTCGTCAAATGCCATCGCGATATCGGCTCCTATGGCTTCTTCGATTTCCATTACCCTCTCCGGGGAGAACAAATGCTTGGAACCGTCCAAATGCGAACGGAACGTCACGCCTTCTTCTTTGATTTTGCGCAATTCTCCTAAACTAAAGACCTGAAAACCGCCGCTGTCCGTCAAAATAGGTCTGTCCCAATTCATAAATTTATGCAGTCCACCTGCCTCTTTAATGAGCTCATGCCCCGGACGCAAGTACAAATGATAAGTATTGCCTAAAATAATCTGAGCATTATTTTCTTTTAATTCATCGGGAGTCATCGTTTTGACCGTCGCCTGCGTGCCTACCGGCATAAATACTGGCGTTTCGATTACTCCGTGGGGAGTATGAAATCTGCCTGCACGCGCTTTGGTATGCGGACACTCCTTAATTACCTCAAACTCGAACATCCTCTTCCTCCAATTATCAATTTTGAGCTAAATTATATTATAACAAAATCCTCTCCCGCTTGCAACAAATAATTAAATTTTTCCGAAAAACAGGTAAATAATTTTTTGGAATATGTATATTTTCATCATTAATTTAAACTAATTTTGCCATATCTCTTGCCAAAGAGGTCTATTATTTTTATAATAAGCTTATAAATAATTCCTAAGGAGGACACTCATGCAAAATAATGATTTGCAGTTTCATCTAAAAGCTCGCGCAGGCGATGTCGGTCGCTACTGCCTTTTGCCTGGAGATCCGGCGCGCTGCGCCAAAATAGCCCAATATTTTGATAATGCCAAGCTAATCAGCCAAAACCGCGAATTTACGATTTATACCGGCACCCTTTCGGGAGAAAAAGTAAGCGCCGTCTCCACCGGTATCGGCGGTCCCTCTGCCGCGATCTGCGTCGAAGAATTAGTCAATATCGGCGCCGATACCTTAATCCGCGTCGGCACCTCAGGCGGTATTGATTTAAAAGTGTCCGCAGGCGATCTCGTCATCGCCCAATCAGCTGTCCGCCAAGACGGCACTTCGTTAGAATATGCGCCTATAGAATACCCGGCGACGGCAGACTTTAATGTTACTTTAGCCTTAAAAAAAGCCGCCGATAGTCTGAAATTTTCCTATCATATCGGAGTTGTGCAGGCGAAAGACTCCTTTTACGGGCAGCACAGCCCCCAAAGTATGCCCACCTCACCTAAACTTTTGACTCAATGGGAGGCGTACAAAAAATTAGGTGTCTTAGCCAGCGAAATGGAGTCTGCCGCTATTTTCACCGTAGCCGCCGTGCGCCGTATCCGCGCCGGTGCCGTCTTTGCCACACTGTGGAACCAAGAACGTGAAGCGGCAGGATTAGACCAAGATGAAAATTTCGATACCACCTCCGCTATCCGCTGTGCTGTTGAAGCCGTTAAAATTTTAATTGCGCAGGATAAATCGCGCTAAACGTGAAAAACTCTCGAGATTTCCCGAGAGTTTATTTTTATTCGCCTTGTAAAGCAGTCACGGCAAAAATATCGACGATATCCTGTACCGAGCAGCCGCGGGATAAATCATTGACCGGCTTGGTCAAACCCTGCAAAATCGGCCCGATCGCCGTCGCATGACCGAAACGCTGCGCCATTTTGTAGCAAAGATTGCCCGAGTTTAAATCGGGAAAAATTAATACATTAGCTTTGCCCTCAAGCGGCGAATCAGGGCATTTTTTCGCGCTGACCGCAGGAACTACCGCCGCGTCTAACTGCATTTCGCCGTCAATTAATAAATCAGGCGCTTTTTCTTTCGCTAAAGCTAACGCCGCATTCATCTTGTCAATACTCTCGTGCTTTGCGCTGCCTTTAGTCGAAAAGGACATCATCGCTACTCTCGGCTCGCCGCCGATTAATAAACGTTTACTTTCTGCACAGGATACAGCGATGTCCGCTAATTGCTCGCTGTCGGGAGCGGGGATAACCGCACAGTCGCCGAAAATAAACGCGCCGTCATCGCCGTAATTTTTATCAGGCAAATCAATCAAAAAGCAGCCTGAGACGTTTTTCATTCCCGGTTTGGTTTTAACCACCTGGATAGCCGCACGCAAAACATTGCTCGTCGCGTTTTCCGCTCCGGCAACCATACCGTCAGCCTCGCCCAAACGAAGCATCAGCGCCCCGAAATAAAGCGGATTTTGCGCCAATTCCCGCGCCTCCTCCATGCTCATGCCTTTTTTCTTGCGCAGTTCAAAAAGCTCTGCCGCATATTTGTCTGTCGCACCCAAAGCATTATCCACGATTTTGATTTGACTTACGTCCAAATCGTTTGCCGCGGCTAAAGCTTTAATCTCGTCCTCTTTGCCGATTAAAATCGGGGTGATCAAGCCTTCGTTTAAAGCCTGCACCGCCGCCTTCAAAGTGCGGGGCTCGTTACCCTCAGGCAAAACTATCGTTTTGTGCAAAGCTTTGGCTTTTTCATGCAAATTGTCCATTACGCTCATCATGATCGCCTCCAAAATTTATTTTTCCAAAATATTTAATAACGCTTTCTTGAGTGTTATCATTTTCTCTGCCGTTAAGTCGCGAGGATAATCCTCGTCTATCTGAAACTCCTCCGCTTTTTCGCCTTTTTTCAAAACCACGATTTTTTTCGCCATTAAAAGCGCCTCGTCCAAATCATGAGTGATAAAAACCACACCCAGATTTTGCTCGCGAGAAAGGCGAATTGTTTCTTTTTCGAGCTCCGCGCGCGTGAAATAATCAAGCGCCGCAAACGGCTCGTCCATCAGCAAAAGCTCCGGCTCATAGCTTAACGCCCGCGCAATCGCTACCCTCGCCGACATACCACCTGATAATTCGTCGGGATAAGTATGCGCATAGTCTGCCAATCCTACTTGCGCAAGCCATTTTAAACCCAAACTTTCCTCATGCTTTTCTTGGTGAATCAGCACATTACCCAGCACATCGCGCCACGGAAGCAAGCGCGGCTCCTGAAAAACCATGCCTATTTTCGGATAAATTTTCGTGCCTTTTTCATCAAAAAAATCTATCTCGCCTGCGTCCATATCTTCCAGATCAGCCAAAAGCCGCAAAAGAGTCGTCTTGCCGCAGCCTGATTTTCCTAAAAAAACGGTGATTTCGTCCGTTTGAAACTCGAGCGAAAAATTATCAAAAATTACATTTTCTCCGCTCTCAAACGGGTAAATTTTCGTCAAATTTTTAATCACGCAGCTCATTTGCTCACCTTAAGCGCGTTCAGCGTTTCAATGACATAATCGGCAAACTCCGCGCATTTCGCGCCTTCCTTGGTGCCGTCTGCGGTGATTTTCTGCTCAGATTCGCTGCAAATATGGAGCGCCTCGCCCAAAAACTCAGCTTTTTTTGTTAATCCGATATGGCGCAGCAGCATTTCAGCCGCTTTAAAAATACTTGCCGGGTTTGCATACTCACCCAATCCCTCTTCGATTAAGCGCGGCGCGCTACCGTGAATCGCCTCAAACATCGCATACTTATCGCCGATATTGGCGCTTCCGGCGGTACCGACACCGCCTTGGATCTGCGCCGCCTCGTCGGTGATAATATCGCCGTAAAGATTAGGCAAAAGGAACACTTGAAAATCGGCGCGAATCGCTTCATTAATCAAATTGGCGCTCATGATGTCGATATACCACTCATCAGCAGTAATTTCCGGATAATCTTTAGCCACCTCGTGACAAATTGCTGAGAATTTGCCGTCGGTTTTTTTCATAATATTCGCCTTAGTCACAATCGCAACTTTAGTTTTACCGTTCGCTTTGGCGTATTCAAAAGCCGCCTTAGCAATACGGCGCGTGCCTGCATCGGTCGTCACTTTGAAATCCATCGCCAGATGCGGCATTTCCACACCTTGCGAGCCTAAGACATACTCGCCCTCGGTATTTTCGCGGTAAAATACCCAATCGATCCCCTCCTCAGGCACGCTGATCGGGCGGACATTAGCATACAAATCCAGCTCGCGGCGCAGCGTTACATTGGCGCTTTCCATCGTGCCGCCTTTAGGCGTAGTGGTCGGACCTTTGAGTAACACGTCGCAGCTTTTGATCACCGTTAAAATATTCTCAGGCACCGACTGCCCCGTAGCTAAGCGATTCTCGATTGTTAAACCGTCTATTTCTTTCAGCACGATTTTGCCTGCCGCTATTTCCTCTGCCAGTAAATCCTCTAATAAACGCTCCGCCTCCTTAACGATGACAGGCCCTATGCCGTCGCCACCCACGATACCTACTGTAATTACGCCTTTTTTCGTATAATCCACAGCTTGAGGCGCGTTCGCCAGTTTCTCGGCGCGGGCGATCTGCGCTCGCAGTAATTCCTCGAAATGCGTGCAAGCTGCAGTAATATATTTCTCGTCCATCATTACACCCCCTTGGTAAAGGCCAGCATACTGCCGGCTTTTAAAATATTCTGCTGACGCGCGGTAAATTTGCCGTTTACGACATATTTTTTGCCGTTCGTCTTGTCATAAAGCGTAAAAGTGCCGCTTGCCAAACCTGCAAAAATATCGCTTAATACTAACTCGTCATCTTGATTTAATTCATCATAATCGCTTTCTTGCACAAATGTCAAGGGTAAAATTCCTGCGTTAATCAGGTTTGCCGTATGGATACGGGCGAAACTTTTGGCGATGACTGCCTTAACTCCCAGATACATAGGCACTAATGCCGCATGCTCGCGCGAGGATCCCTGCCCGTAATTGCTGCCGCCGATAATAATTGTCGCTTTATTTTCTTTCGCTCTTTCAGGAAATTTTTCATCGCAAACGGTAAAGCAAAATTCCGACATTTTCGGGATATTGGAGCGATATGGCAGGATTTTGGCACCTGCCGGCATGATGTGGTCGGTGGTAATATTATCCCCAACTTTTAAGGTTAATTTCGCATTAATTTCATCTTTTAAAGGCACGGTTTGCGGGAATGGCTTAATATTCGGCCCATAGAGGACTTCCGCTTTTTCAGCCGCCTCACCCTCTAAAGGCATGATGACCGCGCTGTCGTCAATTTTAAATTTAGTTGGCAAAGTAATCTCGGGATAATCTCCCAAAGTTCTCGGATCGGTGATATAGCCTGTAAGTGCGCTGGCTGCCGCCAATTCCGGCGAAACTAAGTAAACTTGGGCATCTTTCGTGCCGCTGCGGCCTAAAAAATTACGGTTAAAGGTGCGTAAGGACACTCCGGCAGAATTAGGCGAAAAGCCCATGCCGATACATGGTCCGCAAGCGCACTCCAGCACGCGCGCACCTGAGGCTAAAATATCGCTCAATGCTCCGCACTCAGCTAACATCGTCATCACCTGCTTTGAGCCGCAGGAAATCGACAAACTGACCGAGGGGGCGATATTTTTACCTTTCAAAATTGCCGCTACTTTGAGCATATCCTGCAAGGAAGAATTGGTGCAGGAGCCGATACATACCTGATCGACTTTGACCTCTGCTAAATCTTTGGCTTTCACGATATTATCAGGCGAGTGGGGTGCTGCCAACATCGGCTCTAACTCACTTAAATTAATCTCGATAATTTTATCATATATTGCGTCCTCGTCGCTTTTTAGCTCGATATAGTCCGCCTCACGCCCCTGCGCTTTCAAAAATTCGCGGGTGATTTCATCTGAGGGGAATATCGAGGTCGTAGCCCCTAATTCTGTACCCATATTGGTGATCGTCGCTCTCTCCGGCACGCTCAAGGTTTTTACACCCTCGCCGCCCCACTCGATGATAGCACCAACGCCGCCTTTAACCGATAAAATGCGCAATATTTCCAAACTCACGTCTTTGGCGCTGACCCATGGGCGCAAATGGCCTGTCAAATTAACCTTATACATTTTCGGCATAGTAATATAGTATAATCCGCCGCCCATTGCGACCGCGACATCCATACCGCCTGCGCCCATCGCCAGCATCCCGATACCGCCTCCGGTCGGCGTATGTGAGTCCGAGCCGATCAATGTTTTGCCCGGCTTGCCGAAGCGCTCCAAATGCACCTGGTGGCAAATACCATTACCAGGGCGCGAAAATCGGATACCGTATTTCGCCGCAGCCGACTGGATAAAGCGGTGATCGTCGGCATTTTCAAAGCCCGACTGCAAAGTATTATGATCGATATAGGCTACCGATAATTCGGTTTTCACCCGCGGGATGCCGATCGCCTCAAATTCCAAATAAGCCATCGTCCCTGTGGCATCCTGCGTCAATGTCTGATCTATTTTTAAGCCGATTTCCGTCCCGGGAATCATCTCTCCCTCAAGTAAATGTTCTTTAATTATCTTTTGTGCAATAGTTAATCCCATTTTATTTGATCTCCCTTCTGGCGATGCTGGCTTGGGCTTTGCGCACATGCTCATTGACCAGTTTTTCTGCCAATTCACCGTCGTGCGCCGCAATTGCTTCATAGATAGCCTTGTGCTCCTCCATCGACTCATGTGCTCTGGTTTGGCTCGAAATCGAAGCCTTGCGGTATTTGATGATGCGCTTATGCAAAGGCTCTAAAGTATCATATAACGGCGTACTGCCGCTCATATGATACATCAGGCGATGAAAGGTGCTGTCCATGTTCTTAATATTATCCGCGTCCTGCTTCAACGTATAAAACTCCTGCA
>QAKL01000004.1 GCA_003343815.1 Clostridiales bacterium | reverse complement strand
ATTTATAACAGCGCCTATATCGAGGGTATCGCTAATTTGTACGAGTTTGACTGCGGCGAGCTTTCCGGCTGGATGTATCGGGTCAACGGCTGGTTTCCCAATTACGGCTGCTCACGCTATGAGCTCCAGGACGGGGACAAGGTCGAATGGCTTTACACTTGTGATTTGGGTGCGGATATAGGAGGAGGCGACTCCACGAGAAACGGCAGATGAGATGATGAACGAATTTAAAAATTATCACCCGTTAGTAAACTTTTCATATTTTGCGGCGGTTATCGGCTTTAGTATGTTTTTGCTGCATCCTGCGTGCCTTTTGGCCTCATTTAGCGGCAGCTTGAGCTATGCGCTTGCTTTAAAGGGACGCAAAGCCCTGCGGAATAATCTTTTGTATATGCTGCCGATGGTGATCATGGCGGCGCTTATAAATCCGGCATTTAATCACGAGGGCGTGACGATCCTCGCCTATTTTCCGAATGGCAATCCCTTAACAAGCGAGTCGATCGCCTACGGGATAGCGGCGGCGGTGATGCTTGTCAGCGTTTTAAACTGGTTTTCCTGCTATAATGAAATCATGACTACCGATAAATTTATCTATCTTTTTGGACGCATTATGCCGTCACTGTCTTTGGTTTTGGCGATGACATTTCGCTTTGTGCCGAAATTTTCGGCGCAGTTAAAAGAAGTAGTCATCGCTCAGCGTACACTGGGGCGGGATATAGCAAGCGGCAGTGTTTTAATGAGAATGAAAAACGCGCTGATGATCTTATCGGCGATGACAAGCTGGGCCTTGGAAAACGCCGTCGATACTGCCGACAGCATGAAAGCCCGCGGCTACGGTCTGCCTAAACGCAGTGCCTTTACGATATTTCGTTTGACAACAAGAGATAAAAAATTTTTGCTGGCGATAATTCTTTTAAGCGGCGGCACTATTTTGGCGAAAATGGCAGGCGGTTTTTATTTTCGTTATTTTCCGTCCTTAAAAGGGGTGGGAATTTCTTTGGCAAGCGTCTTTGCGTGGGGGGCGTACTTTTTATTGTGCTTTTTACCGTTAATCGCGGAAATTTGGGAGGTGAAAAAGTGGAATGCTATAAAATCGAAAATCTGAGCTTCACCTACCCAAATCAGGAAAAGTGCGCTTTAAAAAATATTGATCTGACAATTCAAGCGGGGGAGTTTATTACCCTATGCGGCCCCTCAGGCTGCGGCAAATCGACGCTTTTGCGGCTTTTAAAGCCTGCCTTGGCGCTCTACGGAGAAAAAACGGGCGCAATATTTTTTGCTGAAAAACCGCTTGAGGATTGGGATAAACGCGCGCAAGCCGCCAAAATCGGTTTCGTCCTCCAAAGTGTTGATAATCAAATCGTAACCGACAAAGTCTGGCACGAGTTGGCATTCGGTTTAGAAAGCTTGGGTTTGAAAAATGAGGAAATCCGCGCTAAAGTCGCGGAAATGGCGACGTTTTTCGGGATCAGCAATTGGTTTCACAAAAGTGTGAGCGAATTATCCGGCGGACAAAAGCAGCTTTTGAATTTAGCCTCGGTGATGGTCATGGAGCCGGAGGTGCTGCTTTTGGACGAGCCGACCAGTCAGCTGGATCCGATTGCCGCGGCGGAGTTTTTGCAAATGTTAGCCAAAATCAATCACGAGCTGGGCACGACGATTATTTTGGCAGAGCACCGTATGGAAGAAGCACTGGCGCTGGCAGATCGGGCGATTGTGCTGGATCGAGGGGAGATCATTGCTTGTGATACTCCTAAAAAAGTAGGTGCGTGCCTGAAAAACAACGCGCATGAGTTTTGGCAGGCGATGCCTGTGCCGATGCGGATATATGCCGCGGTAAACAATGATCTGTCATGTCCGCTCACGGTGCGGGAGGGGAAAGATTGGTTGGAGGCTTATGCGCAGACGCATGAGCTTTATCCCGAATTGATCCCCGAAGCGGCAGATTTTGAGTCTGTGGCAGAGGCAGTCGTGGAAATGAAAGAGGTCTGGTTTCGCTACGAAAAAGATGCGCCCGACATTTTAAAAGGGGTTAGTCTCTGCCTGCACCGCGGTGAATTGTTCGCCCTTTTAGGAGCGAACGGTACAGGTAAAACTACCGTTTTAAAGGCACTTGGCGCGATAGTGCGGCCGTATCGGGGCGAAATCGTAATTAATGGTGAAAATATTAACGAAGCGGACGATTTATATCAAAAAATCGCGCTCCTGCCGCAAAATCCCCAAAGTTTGTTTACGAAAAAAACGGTTGCCTTAGATTTATCGGAGGTCTTGCGTGAGGAGAAATTAACGCAGGCAGAAAAAATTGCACGGATAAACGAAATTGCCGAGCTTTGTCAGATAACGGAGCTGCTCGCGCGGCATCCGTATGATTTATCCGGAGGCGAACAGCAGCGGGCGGCACTGGCCAAGGTGCTTTTAAAAAAGCCTCAGGTGCTGCTCATGGATGAACCGACCAAGGGGATAGACGCGGTATTTAAAGAAAAATTTGCTGAGATTATCGCAGCGCTTAAAATGCGCGGCGTAGCGATTATGATGGTGTCGCACGATATTGAGTTTTGCGCCGAGTATGCGGATAGATGCGCGCTGTTTTTTGACGGAAATATTGCATCTCAGGCAAGCGCGCGGGAGTTTTTTTCGGGCAAAAATTTTTATACGACGGCGGCCAATCGCCTCGCGCGCAAGCTTTTGCCAAATGCAGTCTTGGCAGAGGATGTCATTTTAGCCTGCGGCGGGCAAGTAATTGCGAAAAAAACGCCCAAAGTTTTGACGGTAGAAAACTGGGCGGCAGAGAAGCCTGCGCCTGAGCATAAGTCGCCGAAACGCCGCAGAGTGTTTGCGGGGATATTTTTTCTGGCGTTGTTTGGACTGTGCTTAGGCGCACCAAGTGAAAATTTTGCAGGATTGCTTCCGCTAAAAGAGATATTATCGCTTGTTTTTGCCATGCTTGCGGGCATCTGTCTGTGGCCGCAAAAGGAACTGGATATCAAAGTACGGCAAAAGCCGCGTGAAGAGCGAGTGCTGGATAAGCGCACCGTGATGGCGGCATTTATGATTTTACTGGCGATTCCATGCACGATATTTTTCGGTATTTACTATCTGGACGACCGCAAATATTATTTTATCAGCCTTTTGATTATCTTAGAAACGATGCTGCCTTTTATCATGGTGTTCGAAAAACGTAAGCCCCAAGCGCGCGAATTGGTATTGATCAGCGCCTTGTGCGCTTTGGCGGTGGCGGGGAGAGCGGCGTTTTTTATGCTGCCGCAGTTTAAACCGGTCGCGGCGTTGGTGATTATCGCAGGAGTATGCTTCGGCGGAGAGACAGGATTTTTGGTCGGGGCGGTGACGGCATTTGTCTCCAACTTTTTCTTTGGGCAGGGGCCGTGGACGCCGTGGCAGATGTTTGCCTTTGGCAGTGTTGGATTTTTAGCGGGAGTGCTGTTTCAAAAGGGATGGCTTCGTAAAACGAAAGCTTCGCTGTGTGTTTTCGGCTTTTTGGCGACGTTTGTGATTTACGGATGTATTATGAATACCGCCTATGTGATCCAGTCCCAAACGCACCTGACAAAAGCGATGTTTATCGCGGCATTGGTAAGCGGAGCACCTTTTGATCTGGTGCACGCTGTATCGACGGTGTTTTTTCTCTGGATTATGGCAGAGGCAATGATCGAAAAATTAGAGCGCATCAAAGAAAAATACGGACTGTTGGAGTAAAATGCTAATATAAGTAAAAATAAGTGGTTAACTACTTTCAAAAAAGCCGCAAAAGTGCTAAAATATAATCACTACTTTGAAAAATAAAGGTGCAGCGAATGAAAAAGATATTTTGTGTTTGGATGGTTTTTGTTTTGGCTTTCGCGATGATAAGCACAGCGCCGCTTGCGGCTGAGGCGGCTATGTATACGCCGGAGGAGCCTATTTATGCCGAAAGCTATATGCTTATAAATTTAGCGGATAATGCACATCCTGTCGTCGCGGAGAAAAACAGTACAGAAAGGCTTTATCCGGCGTCATTGACAAAAATAGTTACGGCGATGGTGGTTTTGGAAAATGTGAATGATTTGAATCAGACGGCAGTGATGAGTCAGGCGGCGTTTGACGAGTCGGTAGGCCGCGGCGCGCAGGTCGCAGGAATAGCTGTAGGCGAGGGCAATACGATAGATGAGCTTTTGCAGCTGACGCTTGTTTACTCAGCTTGCGATGCCTGCGAGGTGCTGGCAGAGTTTGCAGGAGGCACGCACGAAAATTTTGTTGCGATGATGAATAATTGGGCGCAAAGCGTAGGTTGTACGGATACGCATTTTGCCAACCCATCGGGGCTGCATGAGGATAATCACTACTCCACCGCGGCAGATATGGCGAAAATAACTTTAGCGGCGTTAAATAATGATAATTTTGTCCGTTATGCTACCGCGCTTAAATGCAATTATCACGGCTCGACATTTTATAATACTAATTTTATGCTTAATCCCAATTTAGGTGCGTATTATTACGAGTGGGCCCGGGGGATCAAAACCGGCTCGACAAGCGAGGCGGGGACGTGCGTCATTACTGAAGCGACCAAGGATGATCAGAGCTATCTGGCTATTGTCATGAAGTCGCCCCAGCAGGTTAATTATCAGGGGCAGACGCTCAAAGGCTCCTTTGTCGATGCGAAAAATTTGTTTAATTGGACGTTTACTAATTTACACTATCAGACGATTCTTTCTCCTAATGAAATTATAAGCGAGATCGCCGTCAGAAATGCGCGCAAAGTGCAAAGTGTGCCGCTCATGGCAGAAAGTGAGATCAAAACGACGGTGCCTGCGGACTTTGACAAAAGCGCGCTTACGATCCGTCTGCCTGATGAGGGCTACACAGCAGAGGCTCCGCTAAAAGCAGGAGAGCATATTTTGACAGCGGAGATCGTTTATCAGGGGCAAGTCTTGACAAGCGTGGATCTGGCGGCGGCGCAAGATGTGAAATTGTCGATCATGAAAAAAGCAGGCAATATTTTAAAAACTTTTTTTAGTTTTACAGCAGTGAAAATTATTTTAGCGGTAATGCTGATTTTTTTCATAATCTGCATTATCCTGCGCCGTCGGAAAATAAAAAAACTGAAAGCCCGGCGTGCTATGGCACAAGAGCGGAAAATGTATTTTAGCAATGATGACTGGACAAATTATAACGGTTGAGGAAAGGCTCTCTTTTGAAGAGAGCCTTTTTTGCGCCATTTTGTAACCTTTTCTCCACTTGACAATAGTACGAAATCATACTATACTAAGCAAAGTACGATTTCGTATATTTAGAGGAGGGGCAAATCATGCAGCAGATGAGCGAGGATAATATTCGCCGTATAAATTATTTGATGACGGAAATCGACGCTTTGTATCATCAGGCGGCGGTTAAAATGGGGCTTTCGGACAGCGTGGCGTATGTTTTGTACACAATATATGAAGCTAAAGGCAGCTGTTTATTGAGCGAGATTTATAAAAAAACCGGTGTGAGCAAGCAGACGATCAATTCGGCATTGCGCAAATTAGAGCAGGAGGGCATTTTATATCTGGAGCCGTACAAGGGCAATGCCAAGAAGGTAATTTTGACGTCTAAAGGCGAGCAGTACGTCGAGCAAACAGTGGCCAAGCTTTATGCGGCGGAGATCCGCTCATTTGCTTCATGGTCGGAGGCGGAGATGGAAATGTATATCAGTTTAATCCGCAAAGATATTGATTCCTTGCGGAAAGAGATAGAGCGGATGTAATAAGGAGTTTAAGAAAAAATGGGTATTCAGCTTTCAGACCATTTCACATATCAAAAATTGATAAAATTCACTATGCCCTCGATGGCGATGATGATTTTTACGTCTATTTACGGCATAGTCGACGGCTTTTTCGTGTCCAATTTTGTCGGCAAGACGCCCTTTGCGGCGGTTAATTTGATTATGCCGTTTCTGATGATTACGGCGACGGTAGGATTTATGTTTGGTACCGGCGGCAGCGCGATTGTCGCTAAAACTTTCGGTGAGCAAAAGTCTGCGCTGGCCAACAGCTATTTTTCGCTGTTTGTTTATGTGGCGACGGCATTAGGCGTGTTTTTTGCGGTGTTAGGATATATCTATATTCGCCCGATTGCGGTATTTTTGGGAGCGGAGGGCGAGCTGTTGAAGGCGTGCGTCATTTACGGGCGCATTAATATGATCGGGCTGCCGTTTTATCTCTGGCAGTTATTATTTCAAAGCTTTTTTGTCACGGCCGAGCGGCCCAATATGGGCTTGGGCGTCACGATTGCCAGCGGTGTGACCAATATGGTGTTAGACGCGGTCTTGGTAATATTATTGCCGCAAGAGTATAAATTAGCCGGGGCGGCGTGGGCTACAGTGTTAAGCCAGGTCGTAGGTGGGGTTGTGCCTTTGATTTACTTCTTTTGCCCCAACAGCAGCATCCTGCGTTTGGGTAAAACGCGCTATGACGGCAAAGCGATTTTGAAAGCGGCGGTCAACGGCTCCTCAGAATTTATGAGCAATGTCGCCATGAGTGTGGTCGCTATGCTTTATAATACGCAGCTTTTGCGCTTTGCCGGCGAGGACGGTGTGGCGGCTTATGGCGTAATGATGTATGTCAGTATGATTTTTGCCGGAGCATTTATCGGCTACTCGATCGGCACGGCACCGGTGGTGAGCTATCATTTCGGCGCGCAAAATCATGATGAGTTGAAAAGTATCCTGCGCAAAAGTCTGTATATGCTGGGTATTTTCGGCGCGGTGATGTTTATAGCAGCGGAGTTGACGGCGCCCGCCTTAGCCAAATTTTTTGTAGGCTATGATGAGGGCTTGATGAAACTCACGATTCACGGTGCCAGGATCGGGGCGTTATCCTTTCTTTTGATGGGTTTTGCGATGTTCTCCTCAGGCTTTTTTACCGCGCTCAATGACGGCGTGACTTCAGCGATTATTTCGTTTTTGCGCACGCTGGTTTTCGAAGCGGCGGCAGTAATTTTTCTACCGATGCTTTTGGGTGTGGACGGCATTTGGTGGGCGATCGTGGCGGCAGAAATGATGGCTGTGGTGCTGGCAGTGTTCTTTTTGGCGGTCAAACAAAAGAAATATCATTATTAAACCAAAAAAAGCAGGCAAGCCATGACGGTTTGCCTGCAATTTTTATAATTTGACAAATACTTCTCTGGGTTGCTTACAGACCGGACAGACGAAATCTGCGGGTAATTCCTCAACCTCGGCGATATAGCCGCAGATACTGCAGCGGTAGCCTTTCTGAGCGATTTCGGCTTGATAGGTCGGCGCGTTCTTGGGTGAGGTGCCTTTTTTTACGCTTTGGTAATAGGCGTATGTCAAAGGTGTTTCCTCCGTGAGCGTATCCATTTCCGTAACCTCAATGATAAACAAAGTATGCGTGCCCGCGTCTACCGTATTAACGACTGTCCCGGCAAAGTAAGCTGATATGTTTTGCATAATGTAGGGCGCGCCGTTTTGCGCGGATTTGTGCGCAAAGGCGGCAAATTTGTCCGCCTCCCGCCCGCTTTGAAAACCGAAACGGCGGATAGTATCCATGGGGATTTCTTCGCTCAGGACGCTTATGGCACAAATTTTGCTTTCTAAAAGTAAATCGTGGGTAAGATTATTTTTGGATACGGCGGCAGTGAGCAGGACGGGCTCGCTGCTGATTTGCATGACGGTGTTAATGATACAGCCGTTGGTTTGCGCGCCATTTTTGGTGCTTAAAAGGAATAAACCGGACGAAAGTTTGTGCAGAGCTTTTTTGTTCATAAATGTACCTCCCGGGGGATTGATAATATCTATATACCCCGAAAAGAGGCTTCATAAACGCAAATATTATTTATGATACGGCTCGCCTTTGATAATGCGGAAAGAGCGGTAGAGCTGCTCTAAAAGGATTAGGCGCATCAGCTGGTGCGGAAAAGTCAAGGAGGAAAAAGACAGCTTGAGATCTGCCATTTTGAGTACGCTATCGTCTAATCCCAGTGAGCCGCCGATGATAAAGCATAAGCTGCTGTGACCTTGGGTGGCGAGGGAGTCGATTTTTTTCGCTAATCCGGGAGAGTCTAAGGAGATTCCGTCAATTGCTAAGGCGATCACGTAATCGTCAGGCTTGATTTTGGCTTTGACCCGTTCGCCCTCCTTGGCTTTGATTAATGCTTCTTCGGCGACAGAGGCGTTATAGGGCTCTTTTTCGTCCGCCAATTCGATGATGTCGATTTTGGCATAGGCCTGTAAACGCTTCAAATATTCGTTTATACCGTCGCGCAGGTATTTTTCTTTTAGTTTGCCGACGGTTATTAGAGTAATGTGCATGATGTCACCTCGTGATTATTTTAAAAAGAAATGTAAAAGTTTATTGTAAAATTTACTTTGGTAGGGTTGATAGCGCATCGGCAGATCGATCCAGGTTTTCTTATCGACAATCGATTTGTAATGTGTAAAGGCGTTAAAGCCGCTTTTGCCGTGGTAAGATCCCATGCCGCTTGAGCCTACGCCGCCGAATGGCAGGCGATTTGAGGCTAAATGAATGACGACATCGTTGATACAGCCGCCGCCGTAGGATAATTCGCGGACAGTGCGGTCGATATGCTTCTCGTCGTGCGAAAAGATGTAAAGCGCCAGAGGTTTGGGTTTATTTTTCAATTCATTAATGAGTGTATCGAAATTCTCATAGGTTAAAATAGGCAGAATGGGACCGAATATTTCTTCGCCCATTACTTTGTCCTGCACAGTGACCTGATCCATCACGGTAGGCATGATGCGGCAAGTCGTACTGTCGTGCGCGCCGCCGAAAATGACTTTTTCGTTATCGATTAATCCCAAAAGCCGTGAGAAGTGCTTGTCGTTAATAATTTTGCCGTAAGCGGGATTTTTTAATGGTTCCTCGCCGAACTGCAGCTTGATTTGTTTAATCAATTCGCGCACAAGCTCATCTTTAATGCTTTGCTGGCAGAGGATATAATCGGGCGCGACGCAGGTCTGCCC
>QAKL01000061.1 GCA_003343815.1 Clostridiales bacterium | reverse complement strand
GGGGCGCCGTGCAGCTGGTGGAGGATACCTCGCGCGAATGCGTGAACGAAATGCTGAAATTAAACGAGTATATTGATGTATTGATTCCCCGCGGCGGCGCAGGGTTAATCAAAAATGTGGTCGAAAATTCGACTGTGCCGGTGATACAGACCGGCGTTGGCAACTGCCATATTTATATCGACGAGAGCGCCGATATAAATATGGCCTTAAATATTACCGCTAACGGCAAAGCGCAGCGTCCAGGAGTGTGCAATGCTTTAGAAACTTTATTGGTGCATAAAGATATTGCCGACGAATTTTTACCGCGCTTGGCAGAAAAGCTGCCGCAGGTTGAATTTAGATGCTGCGAGAGAAGCGCCGCATATTTTCCTCAAGCGAAAAATGCGACTGATGAGGACTATGCGTGCGAGTTTCATGATTTGATTTTAGCGGTAAAAGTGGTGGATAGTCTCGAGGAAGCGATTGCACATATCCGCCGATATTCGACGAAGCACTCGGAGGTCATCATAACAAATAATTATAAGCATGCGCAAATATTTACCTCACGTATCGATGCGGCATGTGTCTATGTTAATGCCTCCAGCCGTTTCAGCGACGGTTTTCAGTTCGGTTTCGGCGCGGAAATCGGTATCAGCACGCAGAAACTCCATGCGCGCGGGCCGATGGGCTTAAAGGAATTGACGAGTTATAAATATGTGATTAACGGCGCAGGTCAGGTGAGAAAGTAGCATATGGCGAAAAAATTAGGAATTTTAGGCGGGACGTTTGATCCGATTCATCTGGGACATCTTCATTTGGCCAAGTGCGCTAAGGACGGACTTAATTTGGACAAGGTTTTGTTTATCCCTGCGGCGACATCGCCTTTTAAAGAAGGCAAAACGCTTTCCTTTGCCGATAGGCTCACGATGACGGCGATCGCTGTGGCAGATGAGCCTGATTTTGAGGTGAGCGCTATAGAGGCTCTGCGCGAGGGCAAATCCTATACCTACGATACGATTTTGACCTTAAAAAGGATGTATCTCGCTTGGGAGATATACTTTTTGAGCGGAGCCGACGCGTTGGATAATTTTGCACGCTGGTATAACTGGCGCGGGATTTTGGAAAACTGCTATCTTGCAGTTTTCAGTCGTCCTGGTTATGAGCTGAAATTAGCGCAGGAATTGGCAGAGGATGAATTGGCAAAAGAAAAAATTCTGCTTTTAAATACCGAAAAAGAGTTGGATATTTCCTCTACTGCTTTAAGAGAGGGCAGAGGCGGCGAATATCTGCCGCCTGCGGTCAAGCGTTATATTACGGAGCATAAGCTTTACAGAAGGTGAAGAAAGTTGGATAAATACGAGGGTTATAAAATCATATTAAAAGAAGTACTGTCGGAAAAACGCTATGCGCACTCGTTGAGCGTGGCGGATACGGCGGCAAAATTAGCGATAATTAACGATGCTGACGCGGAAAAGGCTTATTTAGCGGGATTAATGCATGATTATGCCAAGGATATCCCCGAGGATAAGCTTTTGGCGATAGCTCAGGAGCAGGGAATTATCAAAGACGAAGCTGAAATATTGGCACCGTATATTTTGCATGGTCCTGTCGGAGCATATTTACTGCGTGAGCGAAAGATTATTACCGATGAGGAAATTCTGCAAGCGATCGCGCTGCATACGACCGGAGCGGCGGAGATGACGCTTTTGGATAATATCATTTATATGGCAGATTATATCGAGCCGGGGCGTAAGCACGGCAATGTGGATAATATCCGCACGATTACTTATAAAAATTTGGATTTCGGACTGGCGAGCTGCTTTGACAGCGTCATTATGTATTTGATTTCCAATGGCAGCTATATTCATCCGGACTCTATCAAAGCGCGCAATGCAGTTATTGCCCGCATTAATGCGCATAACAGCAACTAAGGGCAGATTAAAGGAGGATATTTTATATATGGAAAGTTATACTTTAGCGGAGAATATCATAAAAGCGGTAAGTGATAAAAAAGGACAGGATATTATTTTACTGGATATTCATGAAAAGACGAGCATTGCCGATTATTTTGTGATTTGTAGCGGTTCGAGCAAAATCCAAACCAAAGCCATCGCCGATAATATCGAGGAAAAGCTGGATAAAGAATACGGTGTGCAGGTATTGCACCGCGAGGGTTTTCAAAGCGGCGAATGGATTTTGTTAGACTATGGGACGGTCGTCGTCCAGATTTTTCAGCCGGAAACAAGACAATATTACAATCTGGAAAAACTCTGGTCAGATGCTGAGCAAATCGATGTGAGTGCTATTTTGGGTGAGGAATAATGGCTTACGAGAGCTTGGCAAAAGTGTATGATAAAATCATGCGCGAGGATGTAGACTATGGCGAGTGGGCACGATACACCGATTCATTATTTTGCGAATCAGGCATTAGAGGCAATAAAATATTGGATTTAGGCTGCGGCACCGGCGGGATCACACTGGAAATGAGTAAATTAGGGCGCGAAATGAGCGGCGTTGATATTTCCGAGGAAATGATTGCGGAGGCTAAGAAAAAATTTGCCGCGGAAAATATCGACGTGAAGCTTTATCAGCAGGATATTTCAGCGCTTACAATAGAGGAGAAGTTTCATGGGGCGATGGCGACCTTTGATACGTTTAATTATCTCTGCGACCGCGCCAAACTTTTAAGCGCGTTAAAAAATATTCATGCGGCGCTTGAAGTAGGCGGCGTGCTGGTGTTTGATTACAATACGCGTTTTAAATTAGCCGATATTTTAGGCGACAACACCTACACCTACTATAGCGACGAGACGGTGTATATCTGGGAAAATGAGTATAACCCCAACACGCAGATTTGCAAAATGCAGCTGACCTTTTTCCTGCGCGAGCAGGACGATTTGTACGTGCGCAGGGAGGAAATACACCGTCAGCGTGCTTACTCTCTGGCGCAGTGGAAGAAGCTTTTAAAAGAAAGCGGTTTTACCTTTTTACATGCGTATGATCAGCTGAGTACGGAAAAAGTAATAAAAGAAAGCTTTGAAGAAAAAATATTTGTAACGGCTAAAAAATTAGGAGAATAGTTATGGCGATAGCTGTTTTTGATTCAGGCATAGGTGGACTGTCGGTTTTGCAGCAGGCAAGAATGCTTTTGCCTGAAAAAGATTACATTTATTATGCCGATACGGCGCATGTCCCGTACGGCACGAAAAGTAAAGAAAAAGTTTTGGAATATGTGCGGGAGGCGGCAGATTTTCTATTGGCGCAGGATGGTGTCGAGGCGCTTGTTTTGGCGTGCAATACGGCGACATCCGTGGCGGCGCCTTTTTTGCGGGCGCAGTACGAGGTGCCTATTTTAGGCATGGAGCCTGCCGTGAAGCCTGCGGTATTGGCAGATGGGGCGCATCGGGTGCTGGTGACGGCGACGCCTTTAACTTTGCACGAAAAGAAAATGCAGGATCTGCTCGCCAAATGGGACAGCGCGCATTTGGCAGATCTGTTGCCGCTGCCGGGCTTAGTGGAATTAGCCGAAAGAGGCGTTTTTACAGGTGCAGAGGCAGAGGGGTATCTAAAAGGAGAATTAGCTAAGTATAATCTTTCAGATTATTCGGCGATAGTGCTGGGTTGCACGCATTTTAATTTCTTTCGCGAAACTTTACGCGCTATTTTGCCCCAAAATATGCATATTATTGATGGGACCAACGGCACTGTGCATAATTTGGCTCATCAAGTGAGTGCGAAAAAAGAAGCAGGATCGGTGCGCTATTTTAATTCCTACGGGGAAATTACAGATAGTGCAAAATTAGCGTATTTTCAGGAGTTATTGCGCGTTTTAACAATAAATATGGCAATCGAATAACAATGATTATTGGGGCTTTTTTATAAAAAATAGTCTGCAAAATCATACTTTAGAATGATGACATATTTAGGCAGATGGTGGTACAGTATAGGGGAGATATTTGCAGAGAGAAAGGGGAAAAAATATGAACCATGTCATAATTAAGCCGCTTATTGCGGAAAAATTTCAAATGGCGATGGAAAATAGGCGGATTATTTTTTTCAGCGCGCCCTGCGGATTTGGCAAAACCACCACAGCCACGAATTTGCTGAAACCATACAAAGTGCGCGCTCTCTCTGCAGATGATGTTGATTTTACAGTGCCATTGGTTCCTGACGGCAGCTGGGATGTGCTTTTGATCGATCAATTTCAATTTTTAAAAGATACCGAGCAGCAGGCGCTTTGCGAACTTATCAGAAACAATCCGCAAAGTCGCTTTGTTTTTTTATCCCGCGGTGTGCCGCCGGGATATCTGGCACCGTTTCAATTTTCCGGGCTAATGCTCGTTTTTACCGCGCAGGATCTGCTTTTGGATCTATCAGCTATCGGCAAAATGCTCGAAACATACGGGATCAATGCCTCTGCGGCAGAATTAGCGGCAATACAAAACGAGACGCTTGGATATCCTGCGGCGCTTAGTATTTTAGCTCGCAATATGAGCAGAGGAGTTACATATAATTTGGCGTTAGCCGATGAGGGCAGGGTAGAGCTGTATTTATACTTTGACGATGAGGTATATCAGAGATTTGATTTGCCAATCCGCAATTTTTTGCTGAAAGTAGCGCCGTTTGAGTCCTTTGATGTCGATATGGCAAAAATGCTGACCGGAGATTGTCATGCGGGAAAAATTGTGGAATATCTGCAAAAGTATACGACGATGCTGTTTTATGACGGATTGAAAAAATTCTATTTTTGGGATGATTTTCGCGATTTTCTCATGTGGAAAATAAGTACCGAGTACACTGAGGAGGAGCTGCGTAAATTATATAACCGAGGCGGGCTTTATTATGAGTTGAAAGAAGACTATGCCCATGCATTGGAGTATTACTCCAAAGGCGGCGACGACAGCAAAGTCTCGGAAATATTGGTGAAAAATTCGCAGTTGCATCCGGGGATGGCGCATTATGACGAGATGGAATATTACTATCGTCATTTGCCGGAGGATAAAATATTAGCATCGCCTGCTTTGATGCAGGGGATGTGTATGCTGTGCTCACTTTGTACCGATTATCAGGGATCGGAGAGATGGTACAAAGAACTCCAACATTTCGCCGAAGTACGCAAACGCTCCGATGCCTCAGCTAAAGAGGCACGCAGCCGTCTGGTGTGGCTGGATATTTCTCTGCCGCAGCGCAATATGAACGGAATGCTCGACAGTTTCAGCAAAGCTTTTCGCCTGATGTGCACTAAAGAAGTAGCTTTGCCGCCTTTTTCGGTGACGAGCACCTTGCCCAGCTTGATGAATGGCGGCAAGGACTTCAGTGAATGGAGCAAAAAAGACGATTTACTTTATAAAACGATGAAAATACCCATCGAAGCGGTCTTGGGCAAAGACGGCATCGGTTTGGCAGAGTGCGCTATTGCCGAGAGCAAATTTGAAAAAGGAGAGGACGTCTCGACAAAAATGCTTAATTTAGTGGCGCTTCTGCCGGAGATCCAGCAGCAGGGGACGGCGGATATGGAGTTTGCCGTGGTAGGACTTTTGGCGCGCACGCAGGTGTGTGCGGGACGAGCTATAGATGCCGAGCGCAGTTTACTTTCGTTGCGCGAGCGTTTTGAAAAGCGCGGTGAAAAACGTTTTTTTGCCAATATCGATGCCATGCTTTGTCGGATCGCTCTTTATAAAAATGACGAAAATACAGTTTCGGAGTGGTATCGCGAAAAAGCGCCGAAAGATCCCTTGCACTTAAAGGTCATGAAGCGCTATCAATATTTGACCCAGGCGATGGCAGAGATTGCTTTAGGCGATTATCGGGCGGTTTTATATACTTTGGCACCGCTTGAAAATTATTTCGTGCGCTGCGAGCGGCATATCGACGCAATAAATATGCATATTTTACGCGCAATCGCCAAATATCGGCTCCGGGATGATTCTTGGCAGGAGGATTTCAGTAAAAGCTTGGATATCGCATGGGAGTATAAATTTATTACTCCGCACAGCCAGTACGCCCAAGCGGTGCTTAGTTTATTAGAAGAAACAAAGTGGGCTGTAAATAAGGATTTCGTGAAAAATCTTTTGCGCGTATCTCGCGGGCAGGCGGTGTATTATCCAGATTTCCTGCATTTTAAAATCGAATTATCAGAGCAGCTTACCGCCGCGGAAATGCAGGTATTACGCTTGGTCTGCGCCGATAAAAGCAACGCCGAAATCGGCGAAATATTGGATATAAAATTGACGACGGTCAAAAGCCACGTAAGTCATATATTGCAAAAGTTAGGGGTGAAGCGCCGCAGCGAGGCGAAAACCGCTGCGGAAAAACTGCGCCTGTTGTAAAGGAGGGTAGAGACAGCTTAAAAAATTAATGAAAAGGTGTGGAGGTATGAAAATGACAAAGAAAAAATTATTAGGCATAATTTTATGCGCGATGTTAGTTTTATTGTGCGCGGTGCCGGCGATGGCTGCCGATAATGAGCCGAGTGAGCTTGATACGACAGTCGGCTTGGATTTGACAAAAAAAGTAGAGGGAGAAATTGTTTATACGACTGATGAGGGCGGCACAATTACAGTCGCGAAAGACGATGATAAAGGCGTTGTCGTGACTTTGGATAACGCCGATGTCTATATGAGCGTTGACGATGTACCTTGTATTAATTATGACAGCACTGTAAACGGTGATAAATTAACAATTGTGGTAAAAGGCGATTGTGCTTTAAACGGTGCGACAGGAATTATGACTGATGATGCCTTTAACGGTACTATAGAATTAACCGGTGACGGTTATCTTTTTATGCGCGGCCGAAATGATGATGTGGCAGACATAACGGCGAAAAATGCTACGGTAAATATTAGCGGCGGACAGTATTATCTTGAAGCAGCACACGGCATCATCGCTGATAAAGTCAATATTTCCGATAGCATGGTTGTATTCGATGTATATTATGATGCAATAGCTTCTAAGGACAACGACGGTTTTAAAGCAATCGGTGAAATAAAAGTAGCTAATTCCGATGTTTATATTTACTCTTATATTGCACCTTCGATTGAGTCCGATAATTTGATACTTACCAATAATGCCAGCGTGACTTCTAATAATATGGTAAATTTAAGAGGCTTAGTGGTAAATGGGGCGCAATTAAATGCTTTAGTGTGCTTTAGTGATACTGCAGGCGTGACCAATGTTTACGGCAATGCAGTTTTAGATGGTACATTAACCGTAGAAGATGAAGGTTCGTTAGTTCTTAATTATGGTGCTGCTTTGACGGTAAGAAATAACGCTACCTTGGTTATTAATGATTTAAAGGCGCTTGACAATAAAGACGGCGCTATCATTAATAATGACGGCAAAATAGTTGTGCCGCACGGAACTGATTTAAAAGGCTTGCCTTTAAATGGCGGTTGCGGTACAGTGACGGTACTGGGTGATAAGGATGATCCTACAAGCACAAACCAAATCTATGCGATGGATGGTACAGCGTTGCGCTTAGTGAGCATTTCGCTGACAGAAAGCAATGGTGACTTAGCAAAAGACGGGTATTGCTATGATAGCAATACCAAGGTACTTACCTTGGAAAATGTTTTAGTTTCTGCAATAGATCAATTGCCGAGCGGCGATATTACGATCAAAATAAAAGGTACGGTTGTTTTCGAGTGCGCGATTAATTCCTCAGAAAATACCAACAGTATTTTGATTACCGACGATAATGATAAAAACGCCAGCTTGATTATGCAAAAAACCAGAAATATTACAGTTTTATCGGTACAGGAAATCGAAAACGATGCTCAAGGAGAGATCGACACCTATAACAGCAATCTCACTATCGAAAATATCACTGCTCAATTAGGTTTAATTCGTGGCGGCGGCAATCAAAAATTGATCATCAAAGATGCTGATATCACTGCTGCTGAAATTGATTGGGCAGCCAGCGGCGGCGTGGAAGTCATTAACAGTAATATTACGGTAAATAAGGCTGAAAGATACGGACGTATTTTTGCCCATAGGATTTCGATGGACGATAAATCGGTTATAACTTTTAAAGATGCAACGCTTGGTAGTTATAGTAGAGAGGGTTTAAAAGGGATTACCGACTATCTGCCGAACGGCTACAGTGTTGGTAAACCTGAGGCAAGTGCTGCTGATGATTATGTCTTAGATGAAAACGGAGAGCAAGCCGACAATTTTGTTTTAAAAGCACGCTCTTCCTCAAGCGCTTTAAAAACCTACACTATTACTTTAGAGAAAACAGGTAACGGTACGCTCGCCAGCGACCGCAGCAGCGAAAGCCAAGGCGCAACTGTAGTTATAACGGCGAAAGGCTCTTTAAACAAAATCAGTGCGAAAGACTTAACCGGTGCGGCAGTAACTTTAACTGATTTGGGCGCAGGACGCTACAGCTTTAATATGCCTGCGGCAAATGTCACCGTTTCTGCTGCTTTTAGCGGTACTGATTCCACGATTGGTGGAGGCACCACAGGTGGCAATACGGAGAAAGATACTCTTGTGATGAAAATGATTATCGGCAGTACGGTTTATACCGTAAATGACAAAGCCTATAACGGCGATGCCGCGCCTGTGATTATCGACGATCGCACTTTAGTGCCGATTCGCGTGATTACCGAGACTTGCGGCGGC
>QAKL01000078.1 GCA_003343815.1 Clostridiales bacterium | reverse complement strand
AACTTCAGGATACATATCACCCCAAACATTTGCCGGATAACAATAGTCTTTATATCCATTCGCCTTAATCTGATGAGACATATAAATTCTGGCACTCTTGCCTTCCGGATCCAACTCGATTACACGGAAGCGATAAACCATCGGCTCTTTTTTGTCATTAATGCTGTAAGTGTCGAAAATGAAATCACTCCATTCGCCTGCTTTAGCTTGCCCTAAAATTTTCTCGTTTTTACGACCTTCATATAAAGTAACAGTATCATAATGCTCACCATCCGATGCGCTGATAACAAAGAATCTACGCAACAAACCATCGTTAATCATGATAGCAGCAGCTTTTGCACTCGGCGGCAATTCGAAATTAAAGCCAGTAGGCTCTTTTAAGGCAGAAGTCATACGGTCAGCGATAGCCTCATCACCCATAGAATCGCCATTCTTAGCAATTTCCTCATAGGTTGGGAAAGATTCTTGACCCTGTGCAGGGAATGCAGTGTCAACGGTAGGTAAATTAATCGGAGAGGGAACACGAGCAGCTTTCTCTGAACTATAACCGTTTTTAACAGAATCTTTAGCCATTTCATCAAAAGCATCACCATAAACTACGCAGTCGGCAGCACCTTTAGCTACATAGTGCGGAACCTCTTTTAACGGAAAATCTCCTTCCTCTAAGAAAATTTCTTTCTGAAAGCCACCCTGGCAACGCAAAAACGGCACTACACCGGAACCATCAACAAACACACAGTTATCTTTAGCAGCACCACGCGGCGGCCAAGCCTCACAGTAGTTTAACATCAAGCAACGTTTGCCTTCCTCGGCATATTTTTCCCAAATTAATTCAGACTCTACACGCTGAGCATCCCAGTTCATGCCCATAACATTTAACTCATTACCCAATGTATGGTTAAAGAAGCAAGTTACACCGTGAGCTTTCGGCCAATTACCTGTTGCCAAAGAAGCCCAGTTCGGTGGGGTTACCGACGGAAATGCACCAATCATTGCCATTTTATCACCGACGACACCATTTTCTACAGCTTTTTTCATATTCGGCAGACGGCCTTGCTCAAATAATTTTTTGAGCACAAAAGGATCAGCACCATCTAAGCCAATCATCATAACTCTTTTTCCACTCATTACAAGCATCCTCCTTAAAGTATAGTTTGATTTTTCCCAAAATTCGCACTTAATCGTGCTATCTTAGGCAGCTATTTGATACAGCTTTTTTATACATTTAATATTACCTTGTGTCATCGCATTTGTCCAGTAAGGAGTTTTTTCTAATCACAAATGACCGCAAAATTTTTTTGCTCTCGCTAAATCATGCTGTTGTTATTATTTAAAAGCTATGTTATACTAAGCTTATAAATCCTTATATAAATAAGAAGGGACTGATTAAATGCGTATAGAACAGTTTCAATATCTGGTAAATATTAAACAGACCGGCTCAATTACCAAAACAGCAGAAAAATTCTTTGTTTCCCGCCAAGTAGTAAGCCATGCTATACGAGCCATGGAAAATGAATTAAACCTCCCATTGCTTATTCGTGAAAATGATGGTCTTGATTTTACCCCTTCCGGCGAGCTTGCTGTTGAAAAAGCAACCAAAATAGTCGATGCTTATCAGGATTTTCTCAATGCCGTTTCAACTTTTCATTCCAAAGAAATATCGACCCAGAATCGCCAAGGTATCACCATTATGACCATACCAAGATGTATTTCCTCCATTGTACCGGCTGTTGTCTCGCAATATCAAAAAACAAACCCCAACATCGATTTTAACATAGTTTCTAAAACCTCTGATGAAATTTTGAGCAACTTTCCCGATGACGGCAACACAATCGGTCTAATTTCCTATGTCGATAATTCTAACGGTATTTTTGAAGAGTTCCAGCTGGCTAATCATCCCGAACTGACTCTTACCCCTTTTATCGAGGGACAGTTTTATATTTGCTTAACCAAACACTCTAAATATAATACCAAGCCGGTATTCGATGATGAAGATTTAAAAAAGCTCCCTCTCCTGTCTTATAGTCCGGGCTTTTGCCAGCTTTTGCCAAACAAAGAAAACCTCTCTCTGTCCTACATTGGCGAAATCAATGATTTTCAATCACTATGTACCTTGATCAAGCAGGACGTCGGTGTCGCTCTAATAACTCTGCAAGAGTATAATAATTTAATGAATGGTAAAAATTTTATTCTTAAACCTATTAAAGCTAAGAAAAGATTAAGCATTTATTTTGCTTTTGTTACTAATAGTTCCTGCAAAAGCAATGTAGATTTGCAAAACATCGCCGAATTATTTAAAAATATCCTATAAATTTATTATTTATCCGGAACAATAAATTTCCTCCCTTTATTCTCTTTTCGCAAAAAATTTTTTCTACCCTTAAGCGCTTGAAAAAATATTTATGCTATCAATCAAATGTCTTTTATGCTATTATGATTGTATCAGCTGATATTTATAATTTTTACACTTAATATATGCATTATGGTATGTATTATGATACACATAATTGCAGTAGAATGATTGGAGGATATGACTATGTCAACACAGTCAAAAAGCAAGAATACAGCTTACTATATAAACTGTTTGATTTTCGTTGCTATTACTTTTGGCGTTGGGTTTTTACCGGCTTTCGGACAAATTACCCCAATGGGTATGAAGGTATTGGGTGTTTTCTTAGGTCTTATTTATGGATGGATTTTCCTAGGTTTTGTTTGGCCAAGCCTCTTTGGTATGCTTGCTTTGGGCTTTACCGGATATAGCAATGTTTTAGGTGTTTTCAGTGCTGCCTTTGGTAACAATGTCGTATTACAATGTTTCTTCGTTTTCGTCTTTGTTGCTTTATTGGACGTCAGTGGTTTAACCAACTTTATTGCTAAATGGTGTGTCAGCCGTAAAATATGCGCCGGGCGCCCTTGGGTTTTAACTGCATTATTCTTTGTAGCTAGCTTTTTAGTGGCCGGTTGCATCAACCTCTATGGCGGTATCATCATTCTGTGGAGTATTTTCTACCAAATCTGTAAAGTAACAGGCTTTAAAAAAGATGATGCTTATGTCGCATATATGGTTTCCGGTATTGTTTTTATCGGCACAATCAGTATTGTGTCCTTACCTTTCCTTCCGCTAGCTATTATTTACTACGGTTTATTGGGTGAAGCAGCTGCCGGCTTTGTTATGCCCACAGCCTCCATTGCCCTTGATGGTCTGTTAATAGTATTTTTCTGTGGTCTTGTATATTGGTTGGTCGGCAAATATATCTTAAAAATTGACGTTTCTCCTCTGAAAAACGCAGAAGAAGAACTGACTCAATACAGAAATCAAAAAATCAACAAAGAGCAAATTATCGCGATTATTTCTTTAGTTTTCTTTATGATCATCGCCTTAATGCCGAGTTTGATGCCAGCAGGTCCGGCGAAAAAGCTCATTAGCAACTATGGTATTTTAGGTGCTGCCTGCACCATCATCATTATTCAGTGCCTGCGTAGAGATAAAAACGGCAAGCCACTTTACACTTTCGGCCAACTCGTCCAAAAAGGCGTCAGCTGGGACATCGTTGTTATGTTTGCAGCTTCTATGCCTGTTTCCTCCGCGTTAGAATCCGGTGATACTGGTATCGTTACCACTATTGTTTCTAGCCTGTTGCCTATTTTCTCTAACGCTTCTCCGATGGTATTTATCTTACTGTGCATGGCTATTTTCTGGCTAATCACTCAAGTTGCGCATAATTTGATTTTGGTTATCGTCTTTATGCCTACTTTAGCAACTATCGGTACTTCATTGGGTATCAATCCCTACCTTTTCTGTCTGCTGTTCTGTATGACCACCAACTGTGCATTTATGACTCCTGGTGCATCTGCTCAAGCAGCAATGTTATTTGGTAACAGCGACTGGATTTCGACCAAAGATGCCTATAAACACTGTACTATCTTTGCTGTTATTGCTTTGTTGGTCATCGCTTGTGTCGCCTTGCCGATAGGACTGCTTATTTTCTAAATTTCAGGAATAACATTTACCGCTACCTTTTTCCTTTGGGTAGCGGTTTTTTTATACTTATTCAGAACAACCAAATCTCAAACTAACCCCCTACTGAACAATCTCAATATAATCTCTATATCGTCGCCTACTTATGAGCCAAAAAAGCATCCAGCTTAGATATATGTCACAGCGACTTGCTTTTATATAAACATATTATAATAGCTTTCAGTTTAAACTGCATTCTATGCAGAAGATGCCGCTACAAGCTTCATCCTATTGCTTAGCAATATCACATGCTTAGAAATAAACGCCCCCGTATTAACCCCCCCATTATTAGATAACCTGGCTGTCGTGCAAAGAGCAGCAGAATAGCAAATGCATATTGATTAAGTGATTAATTTCTCATTAAAACCGGGTGTCGCAAAACGGAAGTTAGCTCAAAAAATAAAAAGGACACTAAACATCTCCTTGCCTGTAGACAGTTGGCAAGTGATATTTAATGTCCTTCAAATATTTCCCTGGCGATACTCTCGTCCGAAATTATACTAACTCAACGATTGCCATCGGAGTACCATCGCCGCGGCGATAGCCGGCTTTAATCACACGGGTATATCCACCCTGACGATCTTTATAGCCGGGGGCAATCTCATCAAACAGTTTTTTAGCAACTGTTTCATCGGTTAAATAAGCCAAAGCCTGACGATAAGCGTTTAAATCGCCCTGCTTGCCTAAAGTAATCATTTTATCGACAATACGGCGCACTTCCTTGGCTTTAGCCTCGGTAGTTTCGATCTTGCCGTGTTTCAACACAGAAGTAGTCATATTGCGTAACAAAGCACGGCGCTGTGCGCTATTGCGTCCAAGTGATCTCATTTGGCGGCTCCCCCTTTTTCTAATTCTTATTCTTCATTAGTCCGTAAAGCTAAGCCCAAGCTTTCCATCTTATGCTGTACTTCTTCCAAGGATTTCTTACCAAGGTTACGCACCTTCATCATATCATCCTCAGAGCGCTGGGTCAGCTCATACACGGTATTGATACCGGCACGTTTCAGGCAGTTATAGGAGCGTACAGAAAGATCCAATTCCTCGATCGTCATATCTAAAATCTTATCTTTCTCTTCCTCTTCTTTTTCCACCATAATCGAAACATGATCCATACCCTCGGCCAAGCCGATAAAGAGTTTCAAATGGTCGCTCATAATGCGTGCCGCTAAACTCAAGGCATCTTCCGGTTTAATGCTGCCATTACTCCAAAGCTCGATAGTCAGCTTGTCATAATCTGTACGATGTCCGACTCGGGTATCTTCCAAATAGAAATTCACCTTGTGAATCGGTGTGTAGATCGAGTCTACCGGAATAGTTCCGATAGGCTGATCCTCTTTTTTATTCTTCTCGGCGGAGACATATCCGCGTCCCCGTTCAACGATCATTTCAATGTATAAACGGCTATTTTCATCCAAAGTAGCGATATGCAAATCACCATTCAATACCTCAACAGCATCGGTGGTTTTGATATCACTGGCTTTGATTTCACCTGGCTCGGTGGCATCAATAATGATAGTCTGCGGCTCGTCGCTGTCAGACTTCAAAGCCAAAGATTTGATGTTAAGAATAATATCCGCGACATCTTCCACGACCCCTGGGACAGTAGAGAATTCATGCAAAACACCATCTATTTTAATGGACGTCACCGCACTGCCCGGCAAGGACGAAAGCAAAATGCGTCTCAAAGAATTACCGAGCGTAGTACCGTAACCCTTCTCCAACGGCTCCACGACAAATTTGCCGTATTTGCAATCCTCACTGGAAGCAACACATTCTATTTTGGGCTTCTCAATTTCTATCATTCGTTTAACCCTCCTACTATACCCTTACGCTCAGAACAAATATCATCAAATTATTACTTGGAGTACAACTCAACGATCATCTGCTCGTCAACAGGAATATCAATATCCTCTTTGGTAGGCAGTTTGACAACTTTAGCGGAAAGATTATCGACATCTAATTCTAACCAAGCCGGCGGTTTTTTAGCGCCGAGGTTTTCAACAATATTTTTAATAACAGCGGAAGACTTGCTGGATTCTTTTAATTGAATCACATCGCCTACTTTTAACTGCATCGAAGGAATATTAGCCTTTTTGCCGTTCAAAGTGAAATGATTATGACGGATGAACTGTCTGGCCTGTGCTCTGGAATCAGCAAAGCCTAAACGATAAACGACGTTATCGAAACGCTCCTCCAAAATAAACAGCAAGTTCTCACCGGTTACGCCGCCTTTGCGCTCAGCTTCCTCAAAGTAAGTACGGAACGGTTTCTCATTGACACCGTAAATACGTCTTGCTTTTTGTTTCTCACGCAACTGCAAACCATACTCGCTGGTTTTGCTTCTGCGCTGACCATGCTGACCGGGAGCATAACCTCTTTTTTCAAATGCGCATTTGTTATAGCAACGATCGCCCTTTAAGAAAAGCTTAACGCCTTCTCTACGGCACAATCTGCAAACTGGACCTGTATATCTAGCCAACTTTTCTCTCCTCCTATACTCTTCTGCGTTTCGGTGGACGGCAGCCGTTATGCGGGATAGGAGTAACATCCTTAATCATGCTAACTTCCAATCCGGCAGCCTGCAAAGCACGGATAGCTGCTTCACGACCGGCACCGGGGCCTTTTACATAGCATTCAATCTCACGTAAGCCGTGATCCATAGCTGCTTTAGCCGCAGTATCAGCTGCGATCTGAGCCGCAAACGGAGTGCTTTTTCTGGAACCTCTGAAACCCATGCCGCCGGCACTGGCCCAAGAGATCGCATTACCATTCATATCGGTAATGGTAACGATAGTATTATTGAAGGTGGACTGAATATGAGCCACACCTTTGTCAATATTTTTACGCTCTTTGCGTTTTACACGCCCAGTAGCTTTTGATTTTGGTTTAGCCAATTATATTCACCCCTTATTTCTTGCGTTTAGCGCCAACAGCTTTAATCTTACCCTTACGAGTACGAGCATTGGTCTTGGTACGCTGTCCTCTGACCGGCAGGCTCTTACGATGTCTGACACCGCGGTAGCAGCCGATTTCCGTCAAACGCTTAATATTCAAAGAAACTTCACGGCGTAAATCGCCTTCGGTTTTATATTTAGCAACTTGCTCTCTCAATCTTGCGACTTCGTCATCAGTCAAATCGCGTACACGAGTGTCAGGATTAACACCGGCATCAGCGACGATCTTTTCAGCACTCGGACGACCGATGCCATAAATGTAAGTCAAGCCGATGACTACGCGCTTTTCTCTAGGTAAGTCAATACCCACTATTCTTGCCATTAATTAATTGCACCTCCTACGAGAAGCTTACTTAGCACTAATTAGCCTTGTTTTTGTTTATGCTTAGGATTTTCGCAAATAACCATTACGGCACCTTTGCGTTTAATAACCTTGCATTTTTCACAGATAGGCTTGACAGATGCTCTAACTTTCATGGTTATACCATCCTTTCAATTACTTAAATCTATAAGTGATGCGCCCTCTGGTCAAATCATATGGTGATAATTCAACAGTTACCTTATCTCCTGGCAAAATCTTGATGAAATTCATGCGGATTTTACCGGAAACATGGGCTAACACTCTATGTCCATTTGCCAATTCGACGTTAAACATCGCATTCGGCAATGGCTCAATTACTGTGCCTTCTACCTCTATTACGTCCTTGGACATCTAAATACCTCCCATCAATTAAAGCGCGGTTAAAATTATCGGTCCATCATCAGTCACTGCAATCGAATGCTCGAAATGCGCCGACAGCTCGCCGTCATCGGTGACTGTCGTCCAGTCGTCCTCCAAGACACTGACTTCATACGTACCCACATTAACCATAGGCTCAATGGCCAGACAATAACCGGCTTTCAAACGAGGCCCGTGCCCGGGTTGGCCATAATTAGGTATATTAGGCGATTCATGCATTTCGCGGCCAATGCCGTGTCCGCAAAAATCCCGAACTACCGAAAAGCCATGCGCCTCGACGTGCTTTTGCACGGCGTGGGAAATATCAAACAAGCGGTTGCCCACCTGCGCCTGCGCAATTCCCTTGTAAAGGCTTTCCTCTGTCACTTGCAGCAGCCGCTGTGCAAGCGGAGAAATCTCCCCTACCGGTAAAGTCTGCGCCGCATCGCCGTTATACTCATTCAAGATAGCGCCGATGTCCAGGCTTATAATATCTCCCTCATTAAGGACACGCTCATCCGGAATACCATGAACTACGACATCATTCACCGAAGCGCAAATCGAAGCGGGATAGCCGCTGTAGCCTTTAAAGCTCGGTACGGCTCCCTTGCTTCTGATATAATCCTCAGCGATCTGATCTAATTCTTTGGTCGTCATTCCAATTCTTAAAGCATTTTTCAATTCACGATGCGTTTCGGCGACCACTCGGCCGGCATCACGCATATAAATTAATTCACGCTCAGATTTTTGCTCTAACATGATTATCGCCCCAAAGCGTCACAGATGTCAGCCAAAACTTTCGACATTTCCTGATCGCCTTCGATATTTTTGATTAAACCCTTTTTGGTGTAATACTCAATCAAAGGCGCAGTCTGGGCTTCATAAACGTCCAGACGGCTGCCGACAGTCTCAGCATTATCATCTTTACGCTGATATAACTCACCGCCGCATTTGTCGCAAATATCTGCGACTTTCGGCGGATTATTAATAACGTGATAGGTCGCACCGCAGCCTTTGCAGACTCTTCTGCCGGTCAAACGATCCAGCAAAAGGCTTTTATCAACTTGGATATTGATAACAGCGTCGATTTGCGAACCTAAATCAGCCATAATTTGAGCCAAAGCATCGGCCTGCTCGATAGTACGCGGAAAACCGTCCAAAAGGAAACCTTTGCGGCAATCCTCTTCAGCCAATCTCTCACGCACGATGCCGATGGTTACTTCATCAGGCACCAGCTTGCCCTGCTCCATATAGCTTTTTGCTTTTAAACCCAACTCCGTGCCGTCTTTTTGTGCCTTGCGGAACATATCGCCGGTGGAAATATGGGGAATAGCAAATTTCTCAACTAACTTTTCCGCTTGGGTGCCTTTGCCGGCCCCGGGAGGTCCCATTAAAATGATATTCATTTATTTTGCCTCCTTATTTCTTCATAAATCCTTCATAGCTGCGCATCATCAAGCTGGCTTCCATCTGCTTCATCGTATCAAGTGCAACACCGACGACGATTAAGAGGGCAGTACCGCCGAAAGATAAATCCAAACCGGTAAAGGTGGACAAAACGCTCGGCAATACAGCAATAATTGCTAAGAAAAACGCACCGTAAAGAGTAATTCTGCTCATGATTTTGGTGATATATTCCGAGGTCGGTCTGCCGGGACGCAAGCCGGGAATAAAACCACCGTTCTTCTTAATATTATCCGCTACATCAATCGGGTTAAAGGTGATTGAGGAATAGAAGTAAGTAAAGAAGATGATCAACAGCATATAAATGATATTGTATACCCAGTTACCACTGGTAAAAGTATTAGCAATCCAGCTGGCTACACCGTTATCCGGGAAGAAACTGGCAATGGTCGACGGAAACATCAAAATCGACATTGCAAAGATTACCGGGATAACGCCCGCGGAATTTACTTTAATCGGAATATGGGTGGATTGACCGCCATAAACCTTACGTCCGACTACTCTTTTAGCATATTGTACCGGCACTCTTCTTTCGCCCTCATGCACCAAGACTACCACAATGATGGATACTACGGCGATAATCAAGAAAGCGATTACCGATAAAACAGCTGCGCCGCCTTGCATAGCATACTTCACCAGATAAATCGTTCCGGAAGGGATTCTGGAAACGATACCGGCAAAGATGATCAAACTGATACCGTTGCCGATGCCTTTATCGGTGATGCTCTCACCTATCCACATCAAGCACGCAGTACCTGCGGTCAACGTCAGTGCTACCAAAGCCATGCTGCCAAAGGAAGGGTCAATTAATGCGCGTTTGAACCCGAAAGATAAGCCGACAGCTTGGATAAAGCCCAAAATTACGGTTAAATAACGAGTGTACTCAGCCATTTTTTTACGATCCTCTTTGGCCAGCTGCTCCAATTTCGGCACAATTACAGTTAATAACTGCATGATAATCGAAGCATTGATATACGGAGTGATACTCATCGCAAAAATAGAGAAATTGCTGAACGCACCGCCGGCTACCATATCAAAGAACCCTAAAATCTTGGCTTGCCCGGTTAATTGTTGGATAATCGAATTATCGATCCCCGGTACCGGAATGTGCGCACCAATACGAAATACCAAAAACATTAACAGCGTAAAAATAATCTTTTTACGCATATCTTCTACTTTTAAAGCAGCGCGCAAGGTAGATAACATCAGATCACCTCTACGCTTCCGCCTGCAGCCTCAATTTTAGCTTGAGCCGCTTGGCTGATAGCATTGGTTTGGACCTTAAATGCTTTGGTAACCTCACCGTTGCCTAAAATTTTAACACCGCCGTTTTTAACCTGTTTCACCAGACCCTGTTCAATTAAAAACTCAGGAGTGATAACAGCCTCGGCATCGAAACGATCTAAAAGACCGACATTTACTTCAGTATACTCTACTTTAAAGCGGGCATTGGAGAAACCGCGTTTCGGCATACGTCTCTGTAACGGAGTCTGACCGCCTTCGAAATAAGGGCCTTTGCCACCGCCGGAGCGGGCTTTCTGACCTTTATGACCTTTGCCGGAAGTTTTTCCTAAACCGGAACCAATACCTCTACCTACACGTCTGGGAGTCTGCTTGGACCCCTCTGCCGGTTGGAGCTCATGGAGTTTCAATGAAAACACCTCCTACTATTTAAGCTTGCACTTCTTCAACACTAACTAAGTGGCTGACTTTATTAATCATCCCACGAATGCTCGGAGTATCCTCTTGGATCACAGAGCTATGAGTTTTCTTCAGACCCAGGGCTTTAACGATATTTCTCTGATGTTCGGAATAGCCGATAACGCTTTTCACCAAAGTAATTTTTAATTTCATTGTATCCGCCCCCTTAACCTAAGATTTCTTCCGGAGTCTTACCCCGCAAAGCAGCTACATCTTCCACTCTTTTCAATCCTGCCAAACCCTCAACCGTAGCTTTTACGATATTGAGGTTGGTATCGGAGCCTAAAGATTTAGCCAAAATATTTTTAATGCCGGCCAATTCTACAACCGCACGAACTGCGCCGCCGGCGATGACACCGGTACCTTCAGCAGCCGGACGCAGCATAACTCTTGCCGCACCGAATCTACCGATAGTTTCATGAGGAATAGTATCTTTAACGACAGCAACTTCAACCAAATTTTTCTTAGCGTCCTCTACGCCTTTGCGGATAGCCTCAGGCACTTCGTTTGCCTTGCCCATGCCGACACCGACGATACCGTTTTCATTACCAACTACAACTAAAGCGCTGAAGCTGAAACGGCGGCCGCCTTTTACTACTTTCGCAACGCGTCGAATATGAACTACGTTCTCTTTCAATTCGAGCTTGCTCGCATCTATTCTTGCCAATATTTTTCCCTCCCTTGCCAAAGCACAATTAGAAGTCTAAACCGGCTTCTCTGGCACCTTCAGCCAAAGCTTGGATACGGCCATGGTAAAGGTTGCCGCCCCGGTCGAATACAACTTTCGTAATGCCTTTATCTAATGCTTTTTTCGCAATCATTTCACCGACTTGTTTAGCAGCCTCGGTTTTCGTACCCTCGGCCTCAAACTCCAAAGTAGAAGCAGCAACCAAAGTTCTGCCTACTGTGTCATCGATAATCTGAGCATATATATGTTTTGTACTTCTGAAAACAGCCAAACGCGGTCTTTCAGCAGTACCATTGATTTTAGCGCGCATTCTCCAGTGCTTTTTGGCACGAATATTCTTTCTGGGAGTTTGCTTGATCATCGTTTTCACTCCTTTCACCGGAAATAGCCGTCAGTCAATTATTTTTTACCGCCTGATTTTCCGGCTTTCAGTTTAACAACTTCGCCCTCGTAGCGAACACCTTTGCCTTTATACGGCTCCGGCTCGCGTACAGCGCGAATATTAGCAGCTAAGGAACCAACTTTCTCTTTGTCAATACCTTTGACAACGATCTGAGTAGGAGCCGGGGTTTCAATGCTCATATTCTCGCCCGGATCAAACTCTACCGGATGAGAATAACCAACCTGCAGGACTAATTTTTTACCCTGCATCTGAGCTCTGTAGCCGACACCGACTAATTCCAATTTTTTCTCAAAACCTTGGGTTACGCCCAATACCATGTTGTTTAACAAAGTACGCGTTAAACCCCAAAGGTTGTTATAGTTCTTTATATCTCCATTCGGGCAGCTGACCACGACGGCGCCATCCTTGGACTCTAAAACCATACTGGGATGCAACTGTTTAGTCAAAGTACCTTTCGGGCCTTTTACAGTTACCAAATTGCCTTCCGCAATGCTGACCTCAACACCGTCAACGATCTTTACGGGCAACTTACCAATTCTGGACATTATTACACCTCCCAAAACTGAACTTTATATTTTACCAAACGTAGCAGATTACTTCTCCGCCCAAACCTAATTTACGAGCTTCTTTATCAGTCACAATGCCTTTGGAAGTGGAAATGATCGCAATACCCAAGCCACCCAATACTTTGGGAACCTCGTCTTTTTTGCAATACACTTTCAAACCGGGCTTGCTGATACGTCTCAAACCAGTGATAACCTTGGTTTTATTAGCACCGTATTTCAAATAAACACGAATGACGCCTTGTTTGCCGTCTTCAACTTGTTCGTACTCTTTAATATAGCCCTCGTTTTTCAAGATCTCAGCGATAGCTAATTTAGTTTTCGAAGCCGGAACCTCGACAGTCTCATGCATAACCATATTCGCATTGCGGATTCTAGTCAAAAAATCTGCAACTGGATCAGTCATAACCATTATTAAAGCGACCCCCTTCCCTTACATGGGTTTTACCAACTGGACTTAGTTACACCAGGCAGCTGGCCTTTATAAGCTAATTCGCGGAAACACACTCTGCATAAACCGAATTTACGCATATAAGCATGTGGACGACCGCACACTTTGCATCTATTTACTTCACGCACCTGATATTTCGGTGCCTTTCTAACTTTCATTGAAGTCTTAGCCACTGGATTACCCCCCAACTTTTAAATGAAATCAGCCGGCAAAAGGCATACCCAAGAGTTTCAACAACTCTCTGCCTTCTTCGTCGGTTTTAGCAGTAGTGGAAAATACAACTTCCAGACCTCTTACCTTGTCAACCTTATCGTACTCGATTTCCGGGAAAATCAACTGCTCCTTTAAACCAAGGCTATAGTTGCCTCTGCCGTCAAAGGATTTCGGAGATACGCCGTGGAAGTCACGTACACGCGGCAAAGCAATCGAAACTAATTTGTCTACAAATTCATACATACGCTCACCGCGCAAAGTAACCTTTACGCCGATCGGCATGCCCTGTCTGACTTTAAATGTTGCAATGGATTTCTTTGCTTTGGTTACAACAGGTTTCTGACCGGTAATAGCCATTAAATCATTCATTGCAGCGTCTACAGCTTTAGGATTAGCCACAGCCTCACCCAAGCCAATATTGATAGTTACTTTATCCAGTTTCGGAATAGCCATTACGTTAGAGTAATTGAACTTCTCCTGCAAACCGGGAACAACTTCGTTAATATATTTTTCTTTCAAACGTGCCATTTGCTTATAGCCTCCTTTCTCGCGAGGATATCAATTAAAGAGCCTTACCGCACTTGCGGCAGACACGAATTTTCTTGCCATTCTCGATTACATGACCGACGCGTACGCCTTTTTTGCAAGTAGGGCAGTACGGCATAACATTGGAAACATGAATCGGAGCCTCTTTTTCAATAATGCCGCCTTGGGGCAATTTCTGGCTCGGTTTGGTATGGCGTTTGACGGTAGCAACACCCTCAACTACAACCTTCTCATTTTTCGGGCTTGTGGAGAGGACTTTGCCTTGCTTACCTTTATCTTTACCGGCGATGACGATGACGTTATCGCCTTTTTTAACGTTTAATTTATTAGCAGCCATTTATTTCACCTCCAAATGTTACTGCATTACAGTACTTCCGGAGCCAAAGATACGATCTTCATATAATCTTTGTCACGCAATTCTCTGGCGACAGGCCCAAAGATACGAGTGCCTCTGGGGCTTTTGTCATCTTTAATGATTACTGCTGCATTCTCACTGAAACGAATATAAGAACCGTCCGGTCTTCTTACAGACTCTTTGGTTCTGACAACAACAGCCTTAACAACGTCGCCTTTCTTGACAACGCCACCAGGTGTTGCTTCTTTAACAGAGCAAACAATAACATCGCCCAAACTTGCATAGCGACGTTTCGTGCCGCCTAAAACGCGGATGCACAATAATTCTTTTGCACCGGTGTTATCGCCAACTTTTAATCTGGTTTCCTGTTGGATCATCTCCGGTTACCTCCTTTCGGCAACAACATGCTTATACAATAGTCGCTTTTTCCGTAATTTCAACAACACGCCATCTTTTTTCTCTGCTCAAAGGACGTGTCTCCATAATTTTAACCTTATCGCCGACAGCGCAAGCATTATTTTCATCATGTGCTTTATACTTTTTAGTCAGCTTGGTAATTTTGCCATAGAGAGGATGACGGAAACTGTTCTCAACAGAAACGACCACCGTTTTATCCATTTTATCACTGACTACTACACCGTAGCGGACTTTGCGATTAGCTCTTTCCACACCTAAAACCCCCTATGCTTGTTCTTTAATTTCACGTTCACGCAAAATGGTTTTGGCTCTGGCGATATCCTTGCGTAATTCTTTAATTCTCATCGGATTCTCCAACTGACCGGTAGCCATCTGGAAACGCAAATTAAAAAGTTCTTCCTTGAGGCTGTCGACCTTGCGGACTAATTCATTGGTCGATAAATCTCTGAGTTTCTCAACCTTCATTTACGTCACCACCCATTTCTTCCTTTTTTACAAATTTGCAGCGAACCGGCAATTTGTGCATAGCCAAACGCATAGCCTCACGAGCTACCTCTTCGCTGACACCGGATAATTCAAACATTACACGACCCGGTTTAACTACTGCTACCCAATACTCCGGAGCACCTTTACCGGAACCCATACGGACCTCAGCCGGTTTTTTGGAGACGGAACGATCGGGGAAAATTTTAATCCAAACTTGACCGCCACGTTTAATATAACGAGTCATCGCAATACGGGCAGCCTCTATCTGACGGCTGGTAATCCAAGCACCTTCCAAAGCTTGCAAGCCATACTCACCGTAAGTAACAGTGTTGCCTTTATGAGCAGTACCTTTCAAGCTGGCACGATGCGGTCTGCGCCATTTTGTTCTTTTTGGTAACAACATTGATAATGGCCCCCCTTAACCTTGTTTCTTAGCCTCGGGAAGAACCTCACCTTTGTAGATCCAAACTTTAACGCCGATTTTACCGTAAGTAGTATCTGCTTCAGCAAAACCGTAGTCAATATCTGCTCTCAAAGTATGCAGAGG
>QAKL01000128.1 GCA_003343815.1 Clostridiales bacterium | reverse complement strand
ATACATCGTGTAGTAATAAAAATGCAAATTTCCTAATGCCGCAAACACAAAACAAAGCGTAAGCAAAATTTTATTTTGACATACGGCAAGCGTGAATTTCTCGTAATATCTGCCGATATAGCAGCCCGCGAGCCAGTAGAAAAGATAGCTTATAAAGATACGATCCGTAAACTGCCCCACCGTGCCTAAATCAAGCAGCACCCGCAGCGACGGCCAAAAGAGCAGATTGATCACCAATGCTCCGCCTAAAGCTAAAACAGGATTAACCTCCGCCACTATTTTGCGCCAAAGCGGCATCAACAGATAAAACTGCGCTAAAGCAACGATAAAATAAAAATGTGAAGCCACATTACCCAGCAAAATAAATTTAAGCCAAACAAGCGGGCTCAAGCGGTAAAAGCCCAGCGAGCAAAAGCACAAATAATACACCGTCACCGCCACGACATACGGCAGGAGGATGCTTTTCACTCTTTTGGTGTAAAAAACTTTCGCGTCAAACGGACGGTCGAATTTCAAAAAAAGCTTGACCCCGCTTAAAAAGATAAAGCCGTACACTGCCACCGAGCAAAGTTTCCACGGTACATAGACGCTCATAAACTGCCACGAGGTTTTCTCTAGCTCCACCATACCTAAAGAAAGGGTATGAATCACTAACACCATCAAGCAAAATAAGACGTTTAAAATAGATATTTCTGTTTTTCGCTTGGTAATTTGTTTATCTGTCATGCTTTCACCTATTAATTAAAATCTTTCTCTAAAAGCGCCTCTTGCCACGCCGCAAGTGCGCTTCTGGCGGCTGAGTAAGTAAAGCCGCGCCCCAGTAAGTAGCGCAAAAGCTTGTCTTTATTGTCCGTGCGCTGTTTCAGCGCCACTTTAATTGCTGCCTCTGCCTCTATTTCCTCGTACATATTGGCAGCCATGGCCTCGCTGATGACCTCGCCGCTAATACCCCGCTTGCGCAGCTCGGCATACATTTTTTTGCTGCCGCAGGGGTTAAAGTTCAAGCGGTCGCGGATAAATGCCCCCGCATACGCCGCGTCATCGACGTATTTATATTCCTCCAAAAGGGTCAAAACCTCGGCGATATCTTCATCATTATAGCCTTTGGTGCGCAAATACTGCTTGATTTCATACGCACTTCTCATGCGCACGCCTAAATATTTGACCGCCTTATCCATCGCTTCCTGATTCATTATTCGTCAGATCCCAAGAAATCATCAAAGCCCTCGTCATCGAGCAAATCGCCCATCCCGTCCAAACGCTCGATCTCCGCGTCCTCTGCTTCAAGCTGCGCTTGGGTATCATCAGGCGTTAACTCCACGCCGTCTTCAGCCAAAGCCGCACGGATTTTTCCATCTATTTTCTCGGTAATATCGGGATTTTCCGCTAAGAAACTCTTCGAATTTTCCCTGCCTTGTCCCATGCGCACGCCCTCATAGGAAAACCACGCACCGCTTTTTTTGACGATATTCAAATCCACCGCGACATCCAAGAGATCGCCCAGTTTGGAAATACCCTCGCCGAACATCAAATCAAACTCCGCTACCTTAAACGGCGGCGCTACTTTATTTTTCACGACCTTGACGCGGGTACGGTTGCCGATGATATTGCTGCCTTGCTTGATCGGCTCGCCGCGGCGCACCTCCAAGCGCACTGAAGAGTAAAATTTAAGTGCGCGGCCACCGGTGGTGGTTTCCGGATTGCCGTACATGACACCGATTTTTTCGCGGACTTGATTGATGAAAATTAATGTAGTATTGTTAATGTTGACATTCGCCGTCAGTTTGCGCAGTGCCTGACTCATCAAGCGCGCTAATAAACCTACGTGCGTGTCGCCCATTTCGCCCTCAATCTCCGAGCGCGGGGTTAAGGCTGCGACCGAGTCCACAACTACGATATCCACCGCACCGCTTCTGACTAAAGCGTCCGTTATTTCCAGTGCCTGCTCGCCGTGATCCGGCTGGCTCACGTACAAATTATCAATATCTACACCGATTTTCTTCGCATAAATCGGATCTAAGGCGTGCTCCGCGTCGATATACGCCGCGATTCCACCCTGCTTTTGACACTCAGAGACGATATGAAGCGCCACAGTAGTTTTACCGGAGGACTCAGGACCGTAAATCTCGATAATACGTCCTTTCGGCACACCGCCCACGCCCAAGGCGCAGTCCAAAGAAATCGAGCCGGTCGGAATCGTCTCAACCTCGATTTTCTGCTTTTCGCCCAAGCGCATCAAGGCACCTTTGCCGAAAGTTTTATCTATTTCTGCCAAAGCTTTCTCCAAAGCCTCCTGTCTTTTGCCGAATTCCGCCGCCGGAGTCTTATATTTCAGCTTCTTTTTATCTTTTTCTGCCATATTTTTTGCCTCCCCCAATTTCGCAATATATTTTATTGTACCATACTTTTTTAAGAAAAAACAGTCTTTTTTCCGCATTTCCGATTTTTTTTACAAATATATGTTCGCCCTCAGAGAAAACTTTCGTCTTTCTTGACATTTTTCTAAAGTCTTGGTAAAATAAATCATAATTATGTGTAAGGAGTCTTTTTATGGCTAAAAAGCTTTTATTTATCATCAATCCCCGCGCCGGTGTGCAGAAAATAAGCAAACCGCTACTTGATATTATCCAGATATTTTCCGATGCTGGCTATCTTGCCACGGTCCTAACTACCAAAAAACAAAATGACGCTACCGAATTTGTCTTAAATTACGGTGCCGATAAAGATTTGATAGTCTGCGCCGGCGGCGACGGCACCTTAAACGAGGTTATTGCCGGATTGAAAAAATCAGGATTTGATATCCCTTTGGGCTATCTGCCAGCCGGCAGTACCAATGATTTTGCTGCAAGCTTAAATTTATCGACGGACCTTTTAGATGCCGCCCGGGAAATCGTCGAAGGCGAGGTACATCATTTTGACTTAGGCATGCTCAACGAGCGCTACTTTTCCTATGTCGCCTGCTGCGGAGCATTCGCCAAAACCTCCTACGGCACGCCGCAAAACGTGAAAAATATCTTGGGGCACTTGGCATATCTTCTAAACGGCGTTAAAGATCTGCCGAGCTTTCAAAAAATTCATATCAAAATCGACACCGACGAGCAAAGCTACGACGGCAATTATATCTACTGCGGCGTCAGCAATTCGACCAATTTAGGAGGTGTGATCAAGCTTGACCAATCCTTGGTCGATATGAGCGATGGTTTATTTGAGGTCATGATGATCAAATCGCCGACCAATCCGTTGGAATTGGAAAAAATCGTTCGCGCGCTTTTAAGCAGCAATTATCACGACTGTCCGATGATTGAGTTCGTCCGTACCCGGACAGCGGATTTTTATTTCGACAGCGACGTGCCGTGGTCGATTGACGGCGAGTACGATCCGGGAGCGATGCATGTGCATATTACTAATCTGCCTAGCGCGCTTTCATTGATGAAACGCTAAGCAAAGCCCTCTTTGTTTAAAGAGGGCTTTGTTTTTACCTGATTTCTACCGTGCCCACGCACTCTGACTGATTATATAAAGGCAGATTTTCCGCCGCCGCGATAACTAAGCGCCATTTGCCTAAATCAGCATTGCAAACCTCGATCGTTTCTACCATCTGCATTTCACCCGCAAAGGACACCCCGAAATAATCCTTTTTTACATAAAGCGTCCCGTCTGGCTGATAAAGCCAGAGTGCCACCCTCCCATGGGGCAAAAGCTTGTCATCATAGCGCAAGATTTCCAAAGCTGCCTCGAGCGTCGCATCTTTTGCGGTAACATCAAAATAAAAATCCGCGCTTTGCCCGGCTTTGAGCGTAAATTCCTTCTTTGCGCCGTCAGTCACCGTTTGCTCCCCCTCCCAGCAGAGCTGCGCCGCCAATCTTTGCCCCTCATTAATATATAATTCCACCAATGCCATTTCACCGAAATTATGCTCCGTTTCTTTCACCAGCCAGTAACTCACCCCGTGCGGAGCGATTTTCGTCATTTTCGGCACCTCAAGCCACGATTGGTGCGCTGTAAAATACGCCTCATAAAACATATCCGTATCATTTTCCACGCAAATATAGTCGCCCTCACGCCACATCCGTAACGGTGATTCCGCCTCTTTGAGCAGCTCTGCCTGCACCAAGCCGTGTCCCTCTTTTTGCCAAGCATAACCCAAGCTTTGCGTGCGCAGGGTATAGTTATCCTTGCCACCTAAATTATCCTGCCCTAACGCGTGCGCCAGACACGCCGTAGCCACCGCCGCTGCGATGCTGCTGCCCTCGTCAAACATATACTTTTCCTCCATCCATGCAGGCACAGCCGCTACCGCCGCCCCCGGTGCCACGGCAAAGTTGACATATTCTACACCTGCACGCGAGCTATAATAAGGAATAAAGTCCTCCTCTAAATTAATCCCCCGCCCCAAAGCATAGCTTTCCGCGGTGATGAGCGTGCCGATTGCCGTCACTCCATTTTCTCGCGCTAAAGCGCTCAAACTGTCCTCTGCCGCGCCATAGTTGCCTGCCGCCGCGATAATCGGCACACCTTTAGCTTTAGCCTCAGCTATCGCTTGGCGCAGTTCCTTGATAATTTCTGCATCAGCAGGCAAACTCAAGCTGATATTTATTACCTCTGCGCCGTCTGTAAGGGCGTCATCCAGCGCCATAGCCAAATATTTCTGCTCCGTGCGGTCTGCCTGCGCAAATATTTGATAAATCATGAGCCTGCTGTCACGCGCCAGCCCCCGATATGCTGTGCACTCGCCGCCTACTAAGGAAGCGATAAACGTCCCGTGCCCGATAAAATCGCCGCTTAAAGCAACCTCCGCGCCGTTTGCGGCAATTTTTGTACAAACCACATTAAGCGCGCCTGTATCAGTTAAAAGCTCCGCATAACTGCGGTCAAACTCATAAATACCCAGTGCCTCCTCATCGCTGAAATCACCGTCCCTGTCGCTGTCCAGAAAAATTTGCTTTCTACCCTGGCAGACGATGCTTAAAATGACATACTTTTTCTCACATTCAAGCGCAGGATAGCGGCTCAAATCAAAATATCCCATATGATAAACTGCTCCCTTTAGCGCCAGATCGCCCACATGATAGCGCTTATCGGCAAAAAATATAACTTTGCCCGCGCTTAATGATACCTTGTCCAGTTTCAGCACATTATCCTTTGTGTAATCCCGATAAACCTCTACTCGTCCAGTCAGAGCCTCTATCCCTACATCCGCACCGCTGTCAATTACGGCAATTTTGCGCGGCACCGACTCATTAAAATCAATCCCTACTTTCACCGCTAAATTTTCATTCATTGAAAAATAATCCGTGCTATAGGGATAAAGCGGCGTAAAATTTGCCTTCTCCTCCTCAGGCAGAAGCGACGTTTCTTTAGCAGCCGAGGCAAAATTATGCCATAAAATTACCAGCAAAAAACCTGCCAAAATACTGACCAACCATATTTTTTCACGAGCTTGCTTTTTCATCGGCAATCTTCCTTTTTATCCAATTTATATTATAAGCTTTCTATTAATTGGATAATTTTTCCTTGAAAGAAAATAGCCCTTTTTCCGTGCAATTTTGCACACGTTTTCCTTGCCGAAAAAATCACTTTGGCTTTATCCTCCGCTATTCTAATTGCGTTTAAATCCGCATATACATCTAACAACAGACGGATGCGGAGGAGTGTATTTATTTGAAAAATTATATAGAGCAGCGGGTTTTGGAGATCGCCAATTATTGTTTAAATAATAACGCCACAGTCAGAGAAAGCGCCAAACGTTTCGGCATTTCCAAATCAACCGTCCACAAAGATATTACCGAGCGCCTGCCGGAATTAAATCACGAATTATACGAGGAAGTTAAAAAGGTCTTAGAAACCAACAAAGCCGAGCGGCATTTGCGCGGAGGCGAGGCCACCAAGCAAAAATACGCCCACATGCCGCATCATAAATAAAGAGCTGCATTATATGCAGCTCTTTATTTATAGCTATAGTTTACACATATAAGAAACCGGTAAATTTATACCACTAATATGTTTATGGGTAATTTAAAGAGAATCCATATGCAACCTCTTGTTTAGCGCACAGAAAAGTGAGGTAATAAATCTGTACAGTCAGAGGGTGCTGATCACTTCCTCATATTTATTTTCATTACACAAAATTTTCTGCTGTTATGTAAAACAGGCAAACTTTTTAAGTCTGCCTGTCTGATCTTTACATGATACTAAATAAAAAGCTGCCTAGCGGTACACCGATAAAACCGATAATCAACGCTAAAATAATTTCGATCAAAGTACCGTATTTATATACATCCACCCCGCGCAGCCATTCGGTATTGCCATGGAGCATCGCGCCAAACATACTTCCCGCCGGAGTGACAATGCCCTGATAAAGCGCCATACAGAATAACGCCACCAAAACTGCCGGATTACCGGCACCATTTGCCAAAAAAGTCAAGCCAACCGGCACCATCAAGGTAATGCAAACAATATTATTAATAACATTCGTCAACACTAAGCCAAACACCACTAACAAAAACATCAGCATAAATGTCGATTTGCCGGTAACAAGCGGCGTCAAAACACTGCTTATCAATGCAGAAATACCTGTAGTCGGGCTGGTCAGCTGTCCTGATACTGCTAATGCCGTCGCCACTAAAAACAGCAAATGGTACGGAATACCTTTGAGCATAGCCTCGCCTATATCCATCAAATTCTCGCCGTCTTTTCTGATCGTGAGCTGCATAGCGATAATAATCAAGACAAAACTGCCTACAAATCCGAGATTATTTAAAGCTTGCGTCAAAAACCAAGTTTTTGGCAGATAATACGGCAAAATTAACATGGCGCACAGCAAAATGATGTAGCCAAGCACAATTTTTTGCTTAGTATTCATCTTTATAACCTGTCCGCTAAGCATATCGGCGGTCGGATTGTAATCCACCTTGACGCGGACGATATACTTAAAAAACGGCGGCAGGACGATCAAGGCAATAGCCGTTAAAATCGCCATGGTGAGCACATATGCGCCGAAGCTGATCTGCATTTCGGGAGCAACGGATTTTAAAACGCCGAAACAAATCTGCGTAAAAGCATTATACGGCATGACGCAGCCGCCCAAATAAGCGCTGACCGGAATACCTATCAAAACTATCGAAACATACGGCGATTTTTTATCCATATTTAACTGCTTGGCTATATCATAAAATAGCGACCAGCACAAAAGGCAGATTGCCAAAGTAGCCACCGTGACCGCCGAAGCTACGGCAGTAGCACTCCAAAAAGCAAAACATAACCACCAAGGACCTTTTTTCGCAAATTTACGCGACAAAATATATTTGGTAATAACCTCTAAAAGTCCGCTTTTCTCAATACCGTAGCACAAAAGCAAACAAAAGAACACCATATGCAGCGTCTGATTGCCAAAAGCCGCCGTAAACATTCCGCCTACGGTATTTTCGCCGACAAATCCCAATAATACTAATGCCAATAAACTCGGCCAAATAATTTCTCCGATAGACCAAGCAACAATACAGCCAAAGAAGATTCCCAAGACACGCATCCCGTCAGCCGTTACCGGACCAAACGGCGGTAGAAAACCAAACAATAACATAAATGCTAAAATAATAATTGCTTTAAACCAGGTAGATTTTTGTTTCTCTATCATAATGCACCCTCCGTATCCTTGCGAAAATTTTTATATTCATTCAAAGCCGAAGCTTTGAATGAATATATTGAGCGGATAGCTATTAATACTCCTTGGTAAAGATCTGGTACACCGGTGCGCCCTCGCATTGATGCGGCATTCTCACACCGCCCAAAACAGCTACCGTCGGCGCAAAGTCGACTTCGCGAATGACACGGTCGGTTTCAAAGCCCTCTTTCACACCCGCTCCTGCAGCAATAAAGATCGGCGAGACGCTCGTATCAGCATCGCCCCAGCAAGTGCCCAAAGATTCTCCGTGGTCATAGTTATAGCCCTCGGCATTGAAATAAATGATATCGCCGCATTCCGGACCGTTCAAGCCCAAAAGCACCGCGTCTTTATTGCGCAAAGCCAACGCAATGATACGCTTGTGAGTTACTTTATCCTTATAATTATACAAACGGGTCATAATTTCTTCTTCCCATTCGTACTGATCCTCCGGCTCAATAATACCGTGATCATATCTGCCTTTTAAATTGAGGTAAATGTGATTAGCACGAGAGGCGACTGCATAAGTATGCTCCCAATCGATTTCTTTTAATTCCTTGCCGTTTTCATCGTGTTTTAAAGCAGTCAAGCCTAATTCCTGCATGACGCGGATATTAACACCGACAATATCGCCGATCAAGGGGAATTCGTGCGCCGGGCAGACCTGCGCATGGTCGCTCATCAAAGTTAAAGTCCAGCCCTCGTCTAACAAATGAATGAATTTGCCTACATAATAGTCCGTTTGCTTATAAATATCCTCGGCAAATTTCTGGAATTCCTCCGGCGGCAATTTATTCTCGCCTTTATCAGACATATAGCGGACGATCATATGCATTTGCAAATCAATCGCGTGGAAGTGCGAGAAAATCACCTCGACATCTTCGTTTTCGATTAAATAATTCAGCGAATCAGCCTGCCAATCGGCGCTGGTGTACCAGTTAGCCAGCATGACATCCTGGATTAATTCCGGATCCTGTAATCCGTTCATAGTAGTAGGCGTAGGGTAGCCGATATTTTTAGTAATGGTTTTAAATAATTCTTTCGGATGCCAAACCTCATCTAAAGTCGTATCCATAGCCGCTGACACCCACATTTTTAAGCTGCTGCCGTCCTCAGCCAAGCGCAATAATTTCATGTTGCGGTTACAGATATATTTTTTATCGCCTTTGATAGCCTCGTCAATGACCTGAACTTTCATCTCACCTTTTTTAATAGTATACATCGGCTCGGATTCTTTTTTGCTCTTATAAATAGCGATGTGATCGTAAATGCCGTCTTCATTCTTTAAAATTAAGCCCGGTCTTCTGATGACACCGCGACCAAGCAGCAAAACAAATTCTTTTGCGTCAGCCGGAGCATCAGCCCAGCCCTCAGCCGGACGGATATAGGATATTTGCAGATCCATCGCATTATCGGGACTGCCTCCTTGACCGTCTTTGCGGTCCAAGACAAAACAGCTCAATTCGCTGGCCGTAGTAGACTCTGCCATAGTTAATGAATTTTCATTATTTAAAGCGTCCAAATCAAGATCATTAACCACGCAGGGTTGGACTCCTGCGGTAGCTGCCGCCGCTTTAAAGGTTGCGGTCGTATTTTTCTCGTTAGCACCCAGCATAAATTCCAGCTCGATTTGACCTGCGCTCATCGCGACAGAGCCGGGAGAGGTGCCGTCTACCACCCATAAATTTTCACTATCGCTGGTTGGAGGCCAAGAAGAACCGGGCCAGTGCCAGACAAGCGTCTTTTTGCCGCTCTCGGCGAATACATTCCACAAAGGCTCTGCCTTACAATTGCGCGAGTCAAAATTGTAAGCAATGACATCCGGCTCGGAAGTAGCGCGGTAGAAACATGTAATCCCGTGCGTCCCGGGATAAGCTCCCGTGGCTAAAGTAGTCCACATCGGCGGAGTTACGGTAGGCATCGCTCCGACCATCGCCAAATCATGACGGCAGGCGCCTCTTTCAATTAATTTTTTCACGTTAGGCATTTTGCCCTCATCGACATATTTTCTGGTTAAGCGCGGATCCATGCCGTCTACACCGATACAAAAAATCTTTTTAGCTAAAGCTTCTCTTGCCATATTTATCCCTCCAAAGATTAGCATAAAATATATTTGCGAAAAATGGATTTTCTGTGCACCGATAAATCCATCTCTTTTATGAATATAATATATCACAGCTATCATTTGGATTCTATAAACTATTTTTCGTTGCAACGCTTCGTTATTACAACCTTTCGGAGTAACAATTTTTTTAGTCAAATTTTTACCTTTTTTTCTTTATATTAATTATATTATTCCCCGTTCTTTACTCCAAATAGTTGTAGCAAAGTGAGTAAAAAAACGATTCTTTTTCAGAATCGTTTTTTTACTCACTCAGCATCAAATTTTTAAGGTAATTTAAATTGGTATTTGCGCTATTATCACGGTGAATAATTACCCCGGTAATAATTTGATAGTCCTCATGGCTATCTAAAGGGATAACCTTGGCCTCATGGCTTAAAATATCGCTCAGATTTGAGCTGCCTTTGGTTTTTAAATCCTGGGCGATTCCTAAATCCGCCTCAACCATTTTCGACATATAATAAACGTTATCCGTAAATATTATCCTTGCCGCTGCCAAACCATGCTGTTTTAAGATAAAATCCATGAG
>QAKL01000118.1 GCA_003343815.1 Clostridiales bacterium | reverse complement strand
CCAACGCCAAACAATCCTCCGCTACCTAAAGCATAAAGCGACTGCACGATCTGCCAACCTGAGCCGGTCGGATCGGAAAACGGATCCAAAAAGCTGAAAAAACGCTTCACACGATAGGGCTTAATTGCGATAAAAACCGCAGCCAATCCACCGCCCATCACGCCCAAAGTCAAAAGCTGGCGAAATTTTATCCCCGCGACTACTAACATGCATCCCAAAGTTAACGCCAAACACACCGCCGTGCCTAAATCCTCAATGATAATAGGCAATATAGGCACTGCTAAAATACCGATAGCAGTCAAAAATCCTTTAGTCGTTTTCGTCAGGCTTCCCATCCATGACAAAATCTGCGCATACATGACGATACAGATCGGCTTGGCGAACTCCGCCGGGGAAATCTGCATCCCGCCTATCCTAAAACCGCGCGTCGCGCCGTGGGATTCGCTGCCGAACAAAAGCACTGCAACCAATGCTATCATAATGACGCCAGTCGCCGGTGCCATCAATTTTTTAACTAATTCCACCGGAATAACCATCATAAAAATCATCGCTACGATTCCGGCGGCAGCCCAGACTAACTGCCTTTTAAAGAAAAACATCGCATCTTTGTAGGAAATCATCGCATCGTAAGAACTGGCAGAGAAAACCATAACCAAGCCAATCGCCAACAACACCAGCGTCACATACAAAAGCATTTTGTCAATCGTGCCGTAGTCGTTATTCTTAGCCATAGTTTTCCCCTCCTTAACAATTATAAAGCGTTCACCAGTTTTTTAAACAATTCACCGCGTTCTTCGTAGCTGTTAAACATATCCCAGCTCGTACACGCCGGCGATAATAACACAATATCTCCCGCCTGCGCTATTTTTTGCGCCGCAGGCACCGTTTGCTCAAAAGTATCGACCAGCACATAGTTGCTAAAACCTGCTTGATCCAGTGCCTCTTTCAGCTCGTATTTCGCCATGCCGACCAAAACTACCGCTTTCACGCGCTTTTTGATTAATTCCGCAAGAGGCAGAAAACTCACACCCTTACCCTTGCCGCCGGCAATCAGAACCAATGGTCGGTCGTACGCCTCCAAAGCCTTCGCCGTCGAGTCAGGGTTAGTGCCTTTGGAGTCATTCACATATAAAACACCGTTTAATGTGCGCACAGGCTCCAGACGATGCTCCACTCCGGGGAATGTTTTTAATACTTTGGCGATAATATCCGCCTTTATTCCCATCACTAAGCACAAAGCCGCTGCCGCCATAGCGTTTTCCAGATTATGCGCGCCTTTAATCATAATCTCCTCAGCACGGCAAATCTCGATCGTCTCGTCCTTAAACGCCGCACAAACGATATCGTCATGCACATACACGCCGCTCTCTAATATATGCTTGCGGCTGAAAAATAAGACCTGCCCCCGTGCCTGAGCGGCAAGCGGGCGCAAATACTCGTCGTCATAGTTTAAAATCAAATAATCGTTTTCGTCTTGCGCGGCAAAAATTTTCGCTTTCGCCGCCAGATATCCAGCCATATCGCCGTGTCTGTCCAAATGATCCGGCGTCAGATTTAAAATTGCCGCCGCTTTCGGTTTAAATTTATCCGCGGTTTCTAACTGAAAACTGCTGATTTCCGCGACTAACACACCGCTTGCACTAATACGCTCGCTTTCGTTTAAAAGCGAGGTGCCGATATTGCCGCCTACGCCTGTTTCCATGCCCGCAGCTTTAAAAATCTCACCGACTAAAGTCGTCGTGGTCGTTTTACCGTTAGTTCCCGTAATCGCTACAATCGGCGCCTTGGCGTTTTGATACGCTAATTCAATTTCGCCGGTAAGCGGGATATTTAACTCGCGTGCACGTTTCACAGGCGCAATAGTAAGCGGCACGCCAGGACTCATCACCAGAAAATCAGGCTTAATCTCATCGATATCCGGCTGTTCACCCCAAATGTAAGTAATATCGTAATCCTTTAATTCTTCTTCGCATTTGGCGCGATTCTTTTCATTGGTATCCGTCAAAACTACCTCGGTACCTCTTTGCGCCAAAAAAGCAGCCGCAGCCAACCCGCTGCGCGCTGCCCCTATGATTAATGCTTTCTTAGCCATTCCAAACCCCCCTGAGCATCAGCATCGCCCCGACATCTGTCAGCATATACAAAATCAAACCCACCACGACCGCAATTACCGCCGCAGTCCAAAAAGTATATACAACCTTTTGTTCTTTCCAGCCGCCCAACTCAAAATGATGGTGCAACGGCGCCATACGGAAAACGCGTTTTTTCGTCTTTTTATATACGCTGACTTGAATAATGTCAGATAAAACCTCCGCTACATAAACTGCTCCCAAGATGGGCAAAAACAGCTCCGTTTTGGTCACGATAGCCAACGCCGCCACCGCGCCTCCTAAAACAAACGAGCCTGTATCGCCCATAAAAATTTTTGCCGGATGCAAATTGAAAAATAAAAAGCTCAAGCAGCTGCCCACGACTACCGCCGCGAAAAGCGTCGCCGAGTAGAAATTGCTGATATAGCCGATCAAGCCAAAGCCCGTTGCGACGATTAAAGTTACACCGGAGGCCAGTCCATCCAAACCGTCCGTCAAATTGACGGCATTAGTCGTGCCGATTAACAAAAACATCACAAAAGGGATATAAAACCAGCCTAAATCAAACACGATCGACGTCGCCGGAATAATCAACTGCGTGCTGATATGAAGCACCTTGACCGCTGCATAAGCCAATCCTGTGCTTATCACTAACTGCATCGCGATTTTTTGCCACGGCGTCAGCCCCAGTGAGCGATGCTTCACAATTTTGATATAATCATCGACAAATCCTATAAATCCGAACCCCAAAGCCGAGGCTAACAAAAACCAAAAAGTCATGCTGCCTTTCGCTAAGAAAATCCCGCCCAAAGTCATGGTGAAAAAAAAGATTACACCGCCCATCGTCGGCGTGCCCTGCTTCTTTAAATGAGTCTGCGGACCGTCATTTCTGATACTCTGCCCGAATTTTAAGCGGAGCAGAGCCGGTATCAATAACGGTCCCAAGATCATACCTATGCAAAAACTTATTACAAATGCTGCGACGATCTGCCACATATTTTTCACCCCATAATCTCTCGTACTATTTCTTCCATCTGCATCCCGCGGCTCGCTTTAACCAATATCACACTGTTTTCATCTGTTATTTTCCGCAAAAGGCTAATCGCCTGCTTATTATCCTTGACCCATGTCACTTTATCCTGTGCCATGCCTGCCTGCACGGCTCCACCAGCAATATCGCGTGCCATCTCGCCCACCGCGATCAAATAATCGCAGCCTGCCGCATAAGCCGCTTTGCCTGTTTGCTCATGTCCCTCTTTGCTGTAAATGCCCAGCTCATACATTTCTCCCAAAACGGCAATTTTTTTCTTCTCCCGATACATACTCAAAACCTGCAAAGCCCCGCGCATCGCCTCAGGATTAGCATTGTAGCTGTCGTTAATAATTAAAGCGCCGTTTTTCGCCTGCTCGGTTTTTAAGCGCATCCCCGACAGACCGACATTTTTTAAACCGCTTTGGATCTCATCAATCGCTAAACCGCATTTTAACGCCACAACAATAGCCGCCATTGCGTTAATAATATTATGCTCGCCTGCGACTGTAAGCTCAATCTTAAAGGAATAATCCTGCCATTTGAAAATAAAACTACTGCCCTCGGAGGAAAGATTTCGCGCCAAAGCGCAAGCTCCTTCTTTAGAATCATTACAATTATACCAGATAATCTCGCCTTTGCAATCCTTTAAATATGGCTCTAAAAATATTTTATCCTGCCAATTTAAGACAGCCGCGCCGTCATTGGGGATAAAGGGCAAAATTTCGCATTTTGCCTTGGCAATATTTTCTTTCGAGCCCAAAAGCTCGCTGTGCACGGTGCCGATATTGGTAATGATCGCATATTTCGGGCGGGCAATCTCGCATAAAAATTTGATTTGCCCCAAACCGCGCATCCCCATTTCGGTGATTACTGCCTCGGTATCCTCAGCTGCACGGCATAACGTCAGCGGTAAACCGATCTCGTTATTATTGTTTCCTTTGGAAACGCAAGCATTTTTCGCACTGAATATTCCACCGAGCAAATCTTTGGTGCTGGTTTTGCCGTAGCTGCCGGTTACCGCGATAACCTCTGCCTTTATTTTACTTCGCACCCAAGTCGCCAATTCCTGCAAAAATTTTACTCCGTCATCCGCATAAATCAGCGCCAGATTTGCAGGAGCAGCAATCTCGCGGCTTACAACCGCCGCCACGGCGCCGTTTTCATAGGCTTTAGCGATATAGTTATGTCCGTCTGTTTTCTCGCCCGCTAAGGCGATAAAAAGGCTCCCCTCCGTCACCTCGCGGCTGTCGCAGGTCACGGAAGTAATGATTTTGTCGTTTAATCCACTATAATTATAGCCCAAAGCGCGGGCTATCTCCTCGGCTGTTACCTTTAGCATCATTTCACCTCGATCGCCTTTAAGGCTTCCTCATAATCGTTAAAATGATGTTTCACGCCGTTAATCTCCTGATAATCCTCGTGTCCTTTGCCGGCGATCAAGACAATATCGCCGCTTTGAGCCATACCAACCGCTGCGATAATCGCCTCACGGCGATCGCTTAAAACTTTATAGCGATTGGGTGCCATATATTTTTTCACGCCCGGTAAAATATCGGCAATGATTTTCTCCGGATCCTCCGTACGCGGATTGTCCGAGGTCACGATGCAATAATCGCTTAATTTCGCGCTGATTTCGCCCATGATCGGTCGCTTGGTACGGTCGCGGTCACCGCCGCAGCCAAAGACCGTGATGACATGCCCTTTAGCAATCTCGCGCGCTGTCGTAATCACGTTTTCCAGGCCGTCAGGCGTGTGCGCATAGTCGATAATCACGGTAAAATCTTTATCCGTGCGCACTCGCTGAAATCTGCCTGCCACGCCGTGGGATTGATTTAAGGCGCTGATGCAGTCTTCGATCGAAACGCCCAAAGCATTAGCCGCCGCCATCGCCGCTAAGGAATTATAAATATTAAATTTACCGCACAACGGCAAATCGACCTCTAAACCGTCCACTGTATAGCGTACCCCGTCGGGGCGAATTTCTACATTTTCCGCTTTCCAAGAGGCTTCTTTATCGATACCGTAGGTAGCTACTGCGCCACCCGAAGAGACCAAAAAGCGATTGGCCCACTCGTCGTCGATATTGATAACCGCCGTTTTGGGGACATCTTTCTTCTTGCTTTTGTCCATCATCGTGAAAAGCTTGGTTTTTGCTTTGCAGTATTCCTCCATCGTATGGTGGTAATCCAGATGATCCTGCGTTAAATTGGTAAATACCGCTATATCAAAATGACATTTATCCACACGATGCAAATCAAGCGCATGGGAGCTGACCTCCATCACCGCATACTCCGCACCCTGCGCGAGCATCTGCGCAAAAAGCTGCTGCAATTCCAATGCCTCAGGCGTCGTGCGCGAGCCCTCAATAAATTCCTCCCCGATCCGCGCGCCCAAGGTACCGATAACTCCGACCTTATGCCCTTTGCTCTCCAAAATCTGTGCAATCAGATTAGTAGTAGTCGTCTTGCCGTTAGTCCCGGTGACACCGATTAGCTTCAAGGTTTCACTGGGATTGTGATAAAAAGCGGCGCTGATTTCCGCCAAAGCCACGCGGGAATCCTCCACTAAAATCCACGGATAATCCAAACTGCAATATTCCTCATCCTCGACGATTACCGCGATTGCGCCGTTTGCCACAGCATTTTGGATATATTTATGTCCGTCGCTTTGAAAGCCTTTGATCGCTACGAACAAATTGCCTAACTCCACTTTACGCGAATCATACTGGATACCTGTAATACCTAAGCCCTGCATGATAGCATGATCTTTATAGGTCAGATTTTTCATTAACTCCTGTAAATTATGGTACTCCACGACTAATCCCCCCGTCATCAAATCGCTTTAACTTTATTTTACCGCAAAAATTTATCTTCAATCATTGATTTTCCGTATCGGAATTTACTTGATTATCTGTTTGATTGTCTTTGCCTACGTTTTGAAATTCCACCTGCACTGTTGAACCCTCTTCCAGCCAGCTGCCGGCCTCCGGCGACTGTGCGTAGGCTATACCACTGCCCTCGATCGCCATTTCTAAACCAGCGCCCGATAAAATACGGTCGGCTTCTTTAATGGTTTTGCCCGTCAAATCAGGCACTTCCACCGAGCTTTGCGAAGTATCGCGGCAGTACAGATAAACGTCGCTGCCTTTGATGACCTCAGTGCCTGCCGGCGGCAGATAGGCATACATTTCCTCGCCCTGCATTTTGACAATCGGGTTTAAGCCCTCTTCTTTAAAGAAATTAATCGCCTCAACACCGCTTAATCCCGAAACATCAGGCATAATCATAGTTTCGGCTTTTTCTGCCGATACCGCGCTATTGATCGTATTAGTCTCGGTCGTAGGTTCTATTTTGTAATAGCGCAGGACATCGCCCATAATACTGGCAAAGACAGGTCCTGCCACCAGACCGCCCATTTTTTCATATTTCGGCGAATCGACAAATACCAGCACAGCGATCTCCGGATCCTCTGCCGGAGCAAATCCGGCATAGGAAACGATATAGTCCGTATCGGAATAATGACCGTTTACGACCTTTTGCGCCGTACCGGTTTTACCGCAGACATTATAACCCTCGACTTTGCCACGGCTGCCTGTACCCTCCTCGACGACACCGTTTAAAATATCGCGCATCGTCTGCGAGGTCTGCGCCGAAACTACCTGACGCACAAGTGTAGGCGTGTTTTCTTTCACGACATTGCCGTCTTGATCGGTAATTTTCGCTACGACATACGGCTGCATCAATTTACCGCCGTTAGCTACCGCCGAAATAGCCGTAATCATCTGAATCGGTGTATAAGTATTTGACTGCCCGATCGACATCGACGCCAAATCGATATCTACCGCATTATTTTTATTAACCATCACGCCTAAAGCTTCGCCCGGCAGATCAATGCCCGTCTTTTTATCAAAGCCGAAGCCGCGCAAATACTCATAAAACTTATCAAACCCCAGTTTAAACGCTACCTGCGCCATAACAGGGTTGCAGGAGTTGCCGACCGCCTGCGCAAAGGTCTGATCCTGATGCGGGCGATAAGAGCGCCAGCATTTAAATCTATAGCCGCTGATTTGCATTGAGCCTGCGCAATAGTAATGATCGGTAGCACCGGTAACACCCTCCTCCAAAAACATCGACGAGGAAATCATCTTAAAAGTCGAGCCCGGCTCGTAAGTACCGTTTACGGCAAAATTATTCCACACCGTATCCTCGACATCACCATAATTATTGGGATCGAAATTCGGATAATTAGCCATTGCCAAGACGGCTCCTGTTTTCACATTCATGACGATTGCCGTCGCGCCCTCAGCCTGCTGCTCATTATAAACTTTTTCCAACTCGCGCTCGGTGATATACTGCACCGTTTCATCAATCGTCAAATTAACGCTGTAGCCCTCCACCGCCGGGATAAACTCCTGCTGCGACTGAGGGATATTGTTCTGTGCGCTGTCGACCTCCAATAAAAGCTTGCCCGGTGTGCCGGTCAATTCTTTATCATAATAAAGCTCCAAGCCCGATAAGCCCTGATTATCCAACCC
>QAKL01000026.1 GCA_003343815.1 Clostridiales bacterium | reverse complement strand
GAAATTGACGAGGCGATTGAAAAAAACACTTCCGGCTGGAAATTAGACCGCCTGCAAAGCGTCGACCGCAATATTTTGCGCTTGGCTTGCTACGAGTTATTATATTCTGAGAGCGTGCCGCCAAAAGTAGCTATCAACGAAGCTATCGAGATTGCCAAAGTTTACGGCGATGACAGCTCGCCGAAATTTATTAATTCCGTGCTGGATAAAATCAGCAAAAGAAAGACTGCTTCCGATGAACAGAAATAATGTCCTGACAGTTACGGCGCTAAATAAATACTTAAAGGCTTTGGTTCAGCGAGACGACGTTTTAAGCAGCGTTTTTGTGCAGGGGGAGATCTCCAATTTTAAAGCACACTCCTCCGGACATTGGTATTTTTCCTTAAAAGATGCTGGCGGCGCTGTAAAAGCAGTAATGTTTCGCTCTAATAATGCCAAAGTACGTTTTTTACCGCAAAACGGGATGAAAGTTTTAGTGAGCGGACGCATTGACGTTTACGAGCGTGACGGAGTTTATCAGTTGTACGCCGAAGAAATGCTTTTAGCAGGCGCAGGCGAGTTATATGTAGCTTACGAACAGCTCAAAGAAAAGCTTGCCGCGGAGGGCTTATTCAATCAGGATAAAAAGCGCGCCTTGCCGAAATTTGCGCAAAATATCGGCATCGTAACCTCTCCTACCGGAGCGGCGGTGCAGGATATGCTGTCGATTTTAAAAAGGCGAAATCCCGCAGTCAATATTTATCATGTGCCTGCCATAGTCCAGGGCAGCGAAGGAGCAGACTCGATCTGCAACTCGCTGGATATTTTGTACCATATGCCGTTAGACATAATCATCGTCGGCCGCGGCGGCGGCTCGATCGAGGATTTATGGTGCTTTAATGAAGAAAAGGTTGTACGCAAAGTAGCTCAAAGCCCCATTCCCATTATCAGCGCCGTCGGACACGAGACGGATTATACTTTGTGCGATTTTGCCGCCGATGTACGCGCGGCGACGCCGTCGATGGCGGCAGAGTTGGCTGTGCCGGTGTTAGCAGATATTCGTGAGGATATCGCACAGAAAGCCGCGCTTTTAAATATACGCTATAAACAACTATTGCGGACTAAAATAGGGCAGGCGGAAAAAATAGCTGCAGCGCAGTTTTTTAAGCATCCGACGCGATTGTTGGAAAATTATCAGCTGAGGATTGATCGTTTGCGTGAAAAATTAGATGAAGAAGCGAATAGTGCCTTAAAGGAAAAAACGTACATTTTATCGGCTGCTGCGGCAAAATTAGACGCGCTCAGTCCGCTTAAAGTGTTAAGCCGCGGCTACAGTGTCTGCCAAAAAGACGGACAAGCTGTTTTTTCAGCAAGCGAAGTCCAAACAGGTGATGAAGTAAAAGTTTTACTTTGCCAAGGAACCATTTCCTGCACAGTTCAGCAGACAGACAGCGAGGGATAATTATGGAGAATATAACAGAACAATCGGTGGATATTACCTTTGAAGAGGCGATTAGCCGTCTGGAAGATATTTTAAAGAAAATGGATAACGGCGAGGCGGCGCTCGATGAGGCGATGAGCTTGTATAAAGAGGGTTTGAATCTGCTGGAAATCTGTCAAAGCAAGCTCGCTAAAGCTCAAGGACAGCTGCAAGTATTTGACGGCGCATGGCAAAAGGAGGAAAACAATGGCTGATATTAAAAATGCAGACGGATTGTTTATGCAGGAATATAAGCGAATATTTGAAGAATACATGACCGAAGAGTTCACCCGCTACAGCCAAAAATATCAGCCCCAATTAGCGGAGGCGATGAAATACAGCCTTTTTGCCGGCGGCAAAAGGATCCGCCCGATCCTCACGATATGTGCCTGTAAAGCCTCAGGCGGCACGATTAACGATGCGCTTCCGGCGGCGCTTGCTTTGGAAGCAGTACATACTTATTCTTTGATTCATGATGATTTGCCCGGGATGGATAATGATGATTACCGCCGCGGCAAGCTCACTAATCATAAAGTTTACGGTGAGGCTGCAGCGATTTTAGCTGGAGACGCGCTGTTAACGATGGCGTTTGAAATTTTAGGCGCTTACGGCGAAAAAAATCCGGCTAATGCTTGGCAGATGACGAAAATTTTAGCCGAGCGCGCCGGTGCAGGCGGAATGTGCGCCGGGCAAACCGCCGATATCGCTGCAGAAAACAAAGAAATTTCCCCTGCGGAATTAAATTATATTCATGAGCACAAAACCGCCGATTTAATTATCGCAGCGCTGTTATTAGGCGCACTGGCAGGCGGTGCCGACAAAGAAGCTTTAACTGCTTTAAACAAATACGGCGAAATGTACGGTTTGGCGTTTCAGATCACGGACGATATTTTAGACGTGATCGGCGATGAAAAAAAATTAGGCAAAAAGGTTGGCAGTGACGATAAAAACCACAAAGTAACCTTTGCCACGCTTTACGGCGTTAATAAGGCGCAAAAAATGGCAGAGAAGGCAGTGAATGAAGCTAAAGCGGCGCTTAGCTCATTAAAAGGAGATACGGCGGATTTGCTTTGGCTGGCTGATTATTTAATCGGTAGAGAGTGTTAAAGGCAGAAAACGGACAATGTCGCATAAGGAGATAGTTTAAGTTGCAAATTTTAGATAGGATCAATACTCCGGCAGATTTAGCTGAATTAAATATGAACGAGTTGAAGCAGCTGGCAGAGGAGATCCGCACTTTGCTCATCGAGGTCATCTCGCAAAACGGCGGTCATCTGGCGCCTAATTTAGGCGTGGTGGAGCTGACCTTAGCTCTATATTATGTATACCATAATCAAAATGATAAAATAGTCTGGGATGTAGGACACCAGGCGTATGTGCATAAAATTTTGACCGAGAGGCGCGAAAGTATCAAAACGATTCGCACTTACGGAGGTCTAAGCGGCTTTCCCAAAATAAGTGAAAGCCCATATGACGCTTTCGGCACCGGACACAGCAGCACGTCTATTTCCGCCGCCTTGGGCTTAGCGATCGCGCGTGATTTAAAAGGCGAGGACTATCAAGTGACTGCCGTTATCGGCGACGGCGCATTGACCGGCGGAATGGCGTATGAGGCGCTAAATCATGCTGGACATTTACAGAGCAAAATGCTGGTTATCTTAAATGATAACGAAATGTCGATTGATCATAATGTCGGCGGGTTATCGGATTATTTAAACCGCGTACGCAGTGACGTAGGCTATATAAAGGGCAAAGAAGACGTCGAAGAATTTTTAAAGAAAATCCCCAATTTAGGCGGTAAAATGCTGAAATTGGCGGATAAAATGAAGGATTCGCTGAAATATCTTTTGGTACCTGGCACTATTTTTGAGGAAATGGGCTTTAAATATTTCGGGCCGATCGACGGGCATAATTTAAAAGATCTTATCGAAATTTTAGAAAACGTCAAGCATATCAATCGTCCTGTTTTGGTGCATGTCATTACCAAAAAAGGCAAAGGCTATCTGCCGGCAGAAACCAATCCGGAAAAATTTCACGGCGTCAGCCCCTTTGTGATCGAGACTGGTGAATTAAAGAAACAAAAAAAATATCCGACTTATACTGATGTTTTCAGCCGCACACTGGTGCGCCTGGGACGAGAAGATGAGAAAGTATTAGCGATCACGGCGGCAATGGGCGCAGGAACAGGCATTAATAATTTTGCGAAAGTTTATCCTAAGCGCACGTTTGATGTCGGTATCGCCGAAGAGCACGCTGTGACGATGGCGGCGGCTTTGGCGATCGGCGGTTTTAAGCCGGTCGTGGCGATTTATTCGACATTTTTGCAGCGTGCTTATGATCAAATCATTCACGATGTGGCATTGCAAAAGGCACCGGTGGTGTTTGCTTTGGATCGTGCAGGATTGGTCGGCGATGATGGGGCGACGCATCATGGGGTGTTTGATTTAGCATATTTGCGCAGTGTCCCCGAAATGATTATTATGTGCCCCAAGGATGAAAATGAATTGCAGCATATGCTTTACAGCGCTTTAGCGTACAATAAACCGGCGGCGATTCGCTTTCCTCGCGGCGAGGGTTATGGCGTCACTTTAGACGATGAATTGCGTATTTTACCGCTTGGCAAAAGCGAAATTTTGTCCGATAGCAGTGAAGTTGTCTTTTTAGCTGTGGGCAGTATGGTGAGCACGGCTTTAGAGTGCGCCGAGCTTTTGCGCGCTGATAATATTAGCGCAGGAGTTGTGAATATGCGCTTCGTGAAGCCAATAGACGAGGAAGCGGTGCTTGATGCTGCCTCAAAAGCGAAACTTCTGGTGACTTTGGAGGAGGGCATCCTACAGGGCGGCTTCGGTGACGGCGTACTGGAATTATTAGCGCGCGCAAATAAGGCGGTGCAAGTTTTAAATATAGGCATCGACAATCAATTTGCAGTTCACGGCAGCGCCGAGCTTTTGAAGCGCGATTTAGGTTTAGACGCGCCGGGTATCGCGCAAAAAGTGCGCGCCGAATTAAACAGAGAAAATTAAGTAAAGGAGCACAAGATGGCAAAACAGCGTTTAGATGTGCTTTTGGTTGATAAAGGCTTAGTCGAAAGCCGTCAAATTGCCCAAGCGATAATTATGGCGGGTTCGGTTTTAGTTGACGAAAAAAAGATAGATAAACCCGGCACCAAAGTCGAGGATGGTTTGCCAATTCGTCTATTGGGGCAGGGGCTAAAGTATGTCAGCCGCGGTGGTTTAAAGTTAGAAAAAGCGCTGGAGGTATTTCCAGTAAATTTAAAAGGCTTGGTCTGCGCCGATTTAGGCGCGTCAACCGGCGGATTCGTTGACTGCGCTTTGCAAAACGGCGCACGCAAGGTTTACGCGATTGATGTGGGCTACGGGCAGTTAGCATGGAAGTTGCGCACCGACGAGCGCGTGATTAACATGGAAAAAACCAATGCCCGCTACTTAGAAGCCGATAGTTTGGCAGAAAATGTTGATGTCGTGACAACGGACGTTTCGTTTATTTCTTTAGACAAAATATTGCCTGCGGCTTACAATATCTTAAAACCTGACGGACAGCTGATTGCCTTAATCAAACCGCAGTTTGAGGCAGGCAAGGATAAAGTCGGCAAAAAAGGAGTTGTGCGCGACAAAAATGTCCATATCGAGGTCATCGAAAAAGTGTTATCCTTTGCCCGCCAAACAGGATTTAAAATCGGTGGAGTTGATTTTTCGCCGATTAAAGGACCGGAGGGCAATATCGAGTATCTTTTGTGGGCAGGCAAAGCTTTGGAAGATCAAGAAATCAATGTCAAGGAAATCGTGGAGGTATCCCACGAAAAGGCTTGCGCCAAATGAATAAATGGGATATTTTGATTTGGGGCATATTGTTAGGCATTGTCTTAGCCATAGCAGGCTATAAATTTCTCAAATGCCGCAAGATGAAAAAAATATTAAAGCGCGCCAAAGCCGGTGAAAAAAAGGCTGTAGCTTTCTTAGAGCGCGCCGGCTATCGCGTGATTGAAGTGCAAAGCCGCAAAAAGGTCATCACTACTATCGGAGGCACTGATCACGAAAGCACGGTCATCGCTGATTTGATCGTTCGCAAAGGTTTTTTTAAATATGTGGTGGAAGTAAAAACCCAAGGTCAAGCATTTCCTACTTTGCCCAATGTCCGCCGTCAGATGATGGAATACTATTTAGTATTTCAGCCCCACGGAGTTATCTTTTTGGACATGGACAAAGAAAAAATGCGCTTGGTGAAGTTTAAATGCGCCTATCAGCGCAAAAATGTCATTTTACAGAGTATCGTCTGCTTTATTTTGGGAATAATAGCCGTGACGGCTTATTATGAATGGATATTTTAACGAGGTGTATCATGAGAGCGGTCAAAACTGTCGGCCTGGTGCTTAATTATTATAAAAATGAAAATGTTGCTTTGGCCTTGGAAATGCTGGAAATATTAAAAAGGCATAAGCTGAATTATCTGGCTTTCGGCGAGGATGCCAAAGCACTGGGACTGGAGGAGCTTTCTGCCGACGAATTTTGCCGCAAAGTTGATTTAGTCATGGTTATCGGCGGCGACGGCACGCTTTTACGCGCCGCGCGCATCGTCTACGGCTATGAAATCGGCATTTTAGGCATTAACCGCGGTTACTTAGGCTTTTTAAGCGAGCTGGAAATCGACGAATTCGAGCAATATTTGGATCAAATCGTCTCCGGCGAATACCACATGGAGCGCCGCACGATGCTTGAGGCCGACGCTTACCGCGGAGACAAGCTTTTGGCGCAGGAGGTCGCGCTCAACGACATGGTAATTACCAAAGGAGCGTTAGCGCGCTTAATCGATATTAAAGTAAAAATGAATGACACCCAAGTCGAAAATTTCTTGGGTGATGGGCTTATTATCGCAACTCCTACCGGTTCGACGGGCTACTCGCTTTCAGCAGGAGGACCGATCGTTTATCCCAATTTAGACGTGTTTTTAACCGCGCCGATTTGCCCGCACTCGCTCACAGTACGGCCTATCATTTTCCCCTCGGACTGCACGCTTGAAATTACGATCGGCACCGATATGCCGGGAATGCTCACCGTGGACGGTCAGCAGGGAGTGGAGCTTTTAAACGGAGATAAAATCGTCATCAACCGCGCCTGCTATGATACTTATTTGGTTAAAGTAAAAAATATCGGTTTTTTTGATGTCATGCACGATAAATTTCAAAAGACTCACGCCGATAAATTCAAATAAGAGGTGACAAAGATGAAATATCCCTGCCCCTGCTGTGGTTATTTAACCATGCCTGTGCCTGCCGCGGAAGCCATAGCCTATATTTGTCCTGTCTGCCTGTGGGAAAACGACGTATTTATAAAATCGGCTGACGAGCCGAGCGACGAAAACCACGGTATGAGCTTAAATGAGGGCAGAGAAAATTATAATCGTTTTGGCGCTGTACATAAATATGAACTCTTGGTGCCACGAGCGCCGTTAAAAGAAGAAATTCCGCCTAAAAGCGGTGAATTTGAGGAGGATTAAGGTGAAATCGAGAAGACATCGCAAAATTTTGGAGATAATTCAAGAAAAGCAGATTGCGACGCAGGAGGAACTGGCTAACGAGCTGAAAACTGCAGGTTTTAACGTCACCCAAGCGACGGTTTCCCGCGATATCAAAGAACTCGCGCTAATCAAAGTCAGCTACGACGGCGAGCAATACCGCTATGCCGAGCCCAGCGAGGACGCGAAAGTTTCGGACAGCCGTCTTAGATTTATGCTCCGTGAATTTGTCATCAATTTTGACAGCAGCGAAAATATGCTGGTGATCCGCACCGCCCCCGGCAATGCCAACGCCGTCGCCTCGGCGATCGACAAAGCCCAATGGCACGGGGTTTTAGGTACGATTGCAGGCGATGATACGATTTTAATGATTATTAAACACCGCGAGGACGTGGCGCGGATTATCGAAAAAATACAAGGTTATCTGGAATAAGAGGTGAAGTAGGTGCTGATAGATTTAAAAGTCAAAGATTTTGCGCTGATTGAAAATATTCATATTCAGTTTGCTCCTAATTTTAATGTACTTAGCGGTGAAACAGGCGCCGGTAAATCTATCATCATCGATGCCGTTTCATTGTTGCTGGGCGCACGCGCCAAATCAAGTGACGTCCGTATAGGCGCAGAGAAAGCCTTGGTCGAGGGCGCTTTTTTCATTAAAGAAGATACGGACATAAAAAATGTGCTGCGTGAGTTAGGCATGGAGGACGTGTCATTAGACGAGCCGCTGATTTTGACCCGCGAGGTAAGCGCAGGCGGCAAAAATATCTGCCGTATCAACGGACGCGTCACTATTTTGAATAATTTTAAAGCGCTCGGGACGAAATTAGTCAATATTTACGGGCAGCATGACTATCAGGAAGTGTCGGATAAAAAAAATCATTTGAAACTTTTGGACAGTTTAGGTGATAAAGAATTTCAGGCGCAAAAGGCAATTGTCGCCGAGGAATACAAAATCACTCATGATATCGCCAAATCTCTAAAAAACGTCGCGAATAAAATGAAAGAGCGCGGCAAACGCTTGGAATATTTGAAATTTATGGCTGAAGAGCTGAAATCGTTGGATATGCAGCCTGGCGATGAGGAGCGTTTCGAAAAAGAGCTTGCAGAGTACGAAAAGAAAGAAAAAATTTGGCAAGAAACCAACACCGCCTACGAGCTTTTGTACGCGGGTGAGCAGGCGATCGTCGGTAATTTGGAAAAAGTGTGCGAAAATTTAGAGCAGATTGCCGAATTGGACAAAAATATCAAAGTAGCCGCCGAGGCTTTGCGCGAGGCATATTATATCGCGGAAGATAAAGCGCATGTTATCGCCGCCTTTGCCCGCGAACAATTTGATTTAACCAAGCGCAAGCAGGAGCTGGAAGAAAAACTTTATGCTTTGGGTAAATTAAAGCGCAAATATAATATGACCTTTGAGGCACTTTTAGCGGAAAAAGAAAAAGTGACCAACGAGCTTATGCAGTTGGCAGATCTGGATATTACCGCCGAGGAATTAAAGGCAGAATATACTAAAGCGAAAAAAAATTATCAAACCGCTAGCGAAAAACTTTCGCAGATGCGCCATGAATTAGCGCATAAATTGGAAACGGAAATGCTTGAGCATTTAGCGGATCTGGCGATGGACAAATCTCGCTTTGAGGTAGGCTTTAAAGGACCGATCGTGAGCCTCTCCGGCTCGGACGAGATAGAATTTATGTTTTCTGCTAATGTCGGGCAGCCCCTAAAACCGTTGGCAGAAATAGCCTCCGGCGGTGAGATGAGCCGTATCATGCTGGCGTTTAAAACAATCCTCTGCCGCTATGAGGCGCTTGATACGATGATTTTCGATGAAATAGACACCGGTATCGGCGGCAATATTGCAGTTAAGGTCGCTGAAAAATTAAAAAGCGTCAGCCAATTCGCCCAAGTCATCTGTGTGACGCATGCGCCGCAGATCGCAGCTATGGCTGACAGTCATTACTTGATCCAAAAATATAATGAAAACGAGCGCACCGTGACTACAGTACGCAAATTATCTGCCGAAGAAGAAATAGCGGAAATCGCGAGAATGCTCGGCGGCTCGGAAGAGTATCAGCTGAAAGCCGCTGCCATGATGAAACAAAACAGCAAAGAAAAATAACCGTGTCTTGACACGGTTATTTTTTGTGGGTTTGCAGGATGATATGTTAGTGGGGCATAGACCAAAAGATCTTTCAGCCTACGGATGGCTGCAAACACAAGAATATTATAGCCCGTTTGCGGGTAATTGTCAAGCTTTAGCAATTATATTATGATGAAAAAAAGCCATAGTATAATTGAAAAGTGGTGACAAGGTGATTGTATTCGATAAACTTTGGCAAACGATGGCTGAAAAAGGCATCACGCAGTATAAACTGATCAAAGAATATAGTTTCAGCACAGGTCAGCTGGATCGCCTGCGCAAAAACGGAAACGTCAATACCTATACTTTAGATAGATTATGTGAAATATTAAATTGTGAGCTGAGCGATATAGCCGAATATATCAGCGAAAACGCGTCAAAGGACGATGAGCATTAGCCAATGCTCATCTTTTTTGCGCAATATTAAACCTATACAGGCACTAAGCGCGCTTTTTCTGCATAAATTGAATTAAATGCAGAATAGGGGGCTTACGATGCT
>QAKL01000124.1 GCA_003343815.1 Clostridiales bacterium | reverse complement strand
ATATACGGCAAGGTGAAGCCGTCTAAAAGTCCGACCGCTAAATTGCGATTAATACATTCCAACTGCAATTCTAAATTATCGGTTTCCAGAAAAATATTAATCGGAGCTGCGAGCTCATTTTGCAGTAAATTGCTGTAGGTGCTGTCGGCGGCGCAAAAGGTCATCGGAAAGGAGATAATCTCGCTTAGAGTGACGGCAGCTTGTGCGGACAGCGGATTATTTTGGTGGACGATGCCGTACATTTTTTCTTTCGCCAAAGGATAGCAGGCGATATCAAATTCGGGGCTGTATTTGGCATAAAAATAATCCTGCGCCAGCGAACCGGCAGAAATATTTACCGCCAGCTGAACTTTTTGCGCCAATAAGGCGTCAATCATTTCATAAGCGGAATCAAACTGCACAAATGAAAAGGTGAATTGGGGATATGAGGCGAAAACCTGTAAGATTTCTTTCAGTAAAAACTGGCTGATATGCTTGTCGATGCCGCAAATCAAATGCTTGCTTTGGATTTGCTTTTGCTTGATATGCTGCATATCCTCATAGGCAGTAAGGATGTTTTGCAGATATTTCATAAATTGAACTCCGTCCTTGGTCAGGCTTACGCCTTTTTTGCTGCGGTTAAAGATTTTGAATCCCAATTCGTTTTCAATATTTTGGACGATTCGGCTCAGACGCTGCTGGGATAAATTCAGCTTGGCCGCGGCGGCGGAAATGGAATGTTGCTGTGCGATAGTTTGCAGATAGCTAAGCTCGTTAAGCTGCATAAAAACACCTCCCGACAACTATTTTAATAGATACATGCTATTTTGTACATATATTTTTTCATTAATATCCACACAAAATAGTTGTGGATAAAACAAAATTCTTGAAAAAGGTGTTTTACAGCCAAGCCTCTAAATAGTATGATAAATATAAGACAAAGTGATAATCATAAAGTCTGCGCACGGTTATCTAAAAGGAGGAATATTAATGAGTAAAGTAAAAAAAGCGATTATGATTGGCTTGGACAGTGCGGACGCTACGCTGGTCAAACGATTGATTGACATGGGACGTCTGCCTGCGATGAAGCAGGTGATGGAGCAGGGAGTTTCGCAGGAGGATTTGGGAATGATCGGCGTTTTCCCGACAGTAACTCCGACCAACTGGGCGACGATTTGCACCGGAGCCTATCCGATTACCCATGGAGTGACTTGCTTTCAAAATCATACCCGCGGTAAATCCTTAGGCATTTTAGAGCAAAACTGGGATTCCCGACGGATGCATGCCGAGGCGATTTGGGAAACATTCGAGGAAGCAGGTAAGAGAGCGTTATTGCTTAATTACTGCCAAGCTTGGCCCAATAGGGTCGCCGACAGTAAAAATATTTTTGTCGACGGCACGGGGGTTGAGCCGTTTTTGCGCTGTACGGCGGATTTCCAAAAAATAATTTATTTCGACGAAAGCTTCGAGGGATTAAAGACTATTCCGCATTTTGTCGATCAAAATACCTCCGACTGCGTCGTTTACGGCGATCAGATCGAAAAATTTACCGTTCCGGCTAACGATATTAAGGGCTTGGTCAAAGACGGCTTATTTACCGAGGGGATGCCGCCGTTGGAGTCGCCGGCCTTTGTCATCATGGATTATTCGCCGGAGCAGGCGAGCAAGGACGATGTCATCGATAAAGTATTCTCGCCCTTAAAGGAGCCGACCGGCTGGCATACCGCGCTTGACGATGAGGCTAAAGTATTCATTTATCCGGTGAATAAGGGCTTGGAGCGGCATTATGCCGTTATCGGTAAATCAACGGGCGATAGTTATGATACGGTAACCTTCTATGCCAATCGTAAATCGGCGCCGCTTGGCTCGGCTAAAGTAGGCGAGTGGAGTGATTGGCTCTATACGAGCTTTACCGATGAGGCAGGGGACGAGAAAAAGGTCGCCTATAAGATGCGTATCGTGGAAATTTCCCCCGACGGCACCAAAGGTCATGTTTATATGTCCCATACGATGAATGTCGATGTTTCGGAGTATATTTATCCGCATGAATTTGCCCAAGAATTAATGGACGCCTGCGGTCCGATGCTGCCTCATGCTTTGTATGACCGCTTTTCCGATGAGGGGCGGACGATTTTGATGGAAAGCTTTGCGGAGAATAATGCCTGGCATATCCGCGCGGCGAAATATATGATTGATAAATACGATGATTGGGGGCTTTTCTATACGCATCTGCACGGGATTGATTTGGTGGAGCATTGGTATATCAATCAAGCCTTTGAGGGTGCGCATGAGAAATGGCGCGAAAATTTAGAGACTATTTATCAAATGTATGAAATTTACGATACCTTTGTTGCGGCGATGCTGCCTTATTTGGCAGACGGAGAAACGGCGCTCTTTATTACCTCCGACCATGGGCAGGTACCACGCTCGGCAGGATATCATAATCCGGGTATCAGCGATTTATCCGGCATCAGCTGCAAGGTAATGAGCGATTTGGGCTATACCGTAGCGCATCCGGTACCGAATATGGACGATGTCTGGTATATCGACTGGAGCAAGACCAAAGCTATCCAAGCTCGCAGCTCGTATATTTATATTAACTTAAAGGGGCGCGATCCCGAGGGGATTGTCGAGCCGGAGGATTATAAAGAATTAGTGCAACAGATTATCAGTGATTTGTATGCATATCGTGACCCTGTGCATGGCAAGCGTGTGGTAGCCTTTGCGATGACGATGGAGGAGGCGCGGTCGTTAGGTGTAGGCGGTGAGCATACGGGCGATATTTTCTTCCAGCTTAATCCTGATTTCGGCGAGGAGCACGCGATGGCTCCCAGCTATGTGACCAATCACGGCTTTAGCTTGATAAGTCTGTGCCTGATGTGCGGTGCGGGGTTGAAAAAGGGTGAATTTATCAAGCGCCAGATCAAAGCGGTCGATGTGGTGCCGACGATTTGCGCTTTGTGCGATGTGCGCATTCCCGCAAATTGCGAGGGCGGTGTCATTTATCAGGCGCTCGAGGGCTTCAGCGAAAAGGAATATTAAGAAATATAAAAATAACGGTGTCTGTGAAAGACACCGTTATTTTTAGGAGAAAGGAAAATATTTTAGAATTCTTCTTCAAAAATTTGATAAGCCAGCGCGCCCTCGCACTCTCTGGGCATTCTCACGCCGCCTAAATAAGCAATGGTAGGCGCGACGTCAACCTGACGGATAATACGGGTAGTGGTGTAGCCTTTTTTGATACCGCTGCCGGCAGCGATAAAGATAGGCCCGACACTGGTGCCGCGGCAGCCGTAGGTGGTGGAGAGAGAGTCGCAATGGTCATAGTTATAGCCCTCGGCATTCCAATAAATGATATCGCCGGCCTCCGGTCCGCCTAAGCCTAATAATACGGCGTCTTTGTTGCGCAGCGCTAAAGCGATAATGCGCTTGCCGGTTTCGGGAGACTTGTAGCTGTAAAGTCGGGTCATAATTTCCTCTTCCCATTCATATTGATCTTTGGGATCAATGATACCGTGAGGATCGCGGCCTTTGATATTTAAATAAATATGATTGCCGCGCTGGGCTACGGCATAGGTTTTATCCCAATCAAATTCGTATAATTCATTGCCATTTTCATCGCGTTTCGTCTCGCATAAGCCTAATTCCTGCATGACGCGGACATTAATCCCGGTAGTATCGCCGATCATAAAAGGCTCATGCTCGGGAGCTACCTGCGCATGGTCGGAAACCAAGAACAATGTCCAGCCCTCGTCCAATAAATGCAAATAGCTGCCGACGTAGCGGTCGGTTTGCTCATAAATCTCGCGCATAAAATTCTCATAGGTATCCTCGCTTAATTTATTATGCCCGTGGTCTTTTAAGAATTTGACAATCATGTGTCCTTGGATATCTATATTGTGATAATGAGAGAATACGACCTCATAGCCCTCTTTTTCAATTAAATAATGAATTGATTTGGAATAAAATTCACCGACATGCTCCCAGGTTGGAATCATGCATTTTTCGATCAAGGTGCGGTCGCCGCCGCCGACGATGGAGAGCGGTACAGGGATAGAAACATTTTCGACAATTTTTTTCTTCAATTCCTGCGGATGCCAGTATTGATTGTCCTCGCTGTCCATACTGAAAGAGCGCCAAACCTTAATATAGCTGCCATCCTCTTTCATTTCGATGATACGCATATTGCGTGCGGTCTTGACGACGGAGCCGTCGGCACGGAAATTATCGTCGATGTAGCCTTTGTAGTAAACGTCGTTTTCCAAAACAGCCAAGGGCTCGGCGGTTTTTTTGTTTAAATAAACGGCTACGCGGTCATAAATACCCTTGTCATTTTGCAAAATTAAGCACGGTCTGCGGATAAAGCCGCCGGAAAATACGAATATAGTTTCTTTTGCGCCTGCGGGTACTTCGAAACTCCAGCCCTCCGCCGGTTTAATCGGAGTTAAAATGACGTCAAACGGACTGTCGCTCAAAGCATGCTCGCCGTCTTCGGGCTTTAAAATCAACGGTTTGCTGTTAGAGCCGTTAATACCCGCAATAGCCTCGCCTTTGTCCTCTAATTTTTCGATGACGCAGGGGATATTGCCGTCGGAGGCAGCACGCGGATGAACCGAAACCTCGGTTACACCCTCAGAGGCTATCAGGACGCTCTCGGAGTCGGTCGCACACAGCATATCGACGCAGGCCGGAGTTAAGCCGTCAACGACGGATAAATTCGGGCTGTCGGAGCTCGGCGGCCACGAGGAGTCCGGCCAGTGCCAGACCAAAGTTTTTTTGCCTGCCTCGGCAAAAACATTCCATAATTGCTCTGCTTTGCAGTTACGGCTGTCAAGATTGTAAGCAATCTCGTCGATATCGGCGCCTTTGCGATTGTAGCAGGTGATGCCGTGAGTGACGGGATAAGTGCCGGTCGCCAATGTCGTCCACATAGGCGGCGTGACGGTGGGCTGAGCGCCTAAAAGGGATAAATCCTCACGGCAGCTGCCGCGGGCGATTAATTTTTCAAAATTAGGCATCCGTCCTTCGCCGATATACTTTTTGCTCAAGCGCGGGTCCAGACCGTCAACACCGATAACCAAAATTTTGTCGGTATAAGCTTTACGATTCATAAAAATATGCCTCCTCAAAATGTAGTTACTTCAGGGTGAAGCAAAAATTAATTAATCGAGGGAATGTCTCCGCACGCACGCGAAGAGTAATGAAGAGAACATAACAAAAAAATAATATTTTAAATAGCATAAATATTATACCTCATCTGCAAGCGATAGTCAAATCGGGAAAACAGAACATTAGCGTTTCTATAAAGCGAATGATAGGAGCAATTAAATATATTGTATTTGTGGATTTTTTGGAATATAATAAAGGCAGAGGGGATAAATGAAAGAGGCGAGAATCAAGAGAAAAAAGTTTTGAGTTTAAAGGAGAGGATTGCATGGATAGTACGAAAAAAGTATTTATTATGGGTATTGATGGCATGGATCCGAAAATAACTCAACAGTATTTAAATGAAGGAATAATGCCAAATTTAGAAAAATTCCTAAAACGCGGCGCAGCCAGAGAAAATTTGGCGATGATCGGCGGGCAGCCTACCGTGACACCGCCTATGTGGACGACTTTAGCTACCGGCGCCAGTCCTTTCGTACACAGTGTTCAC
>QAKL01000017.1 GCA_003343815.1 Clostridiales bacterium | reverse complement strand
CTGAATTAAAGCCGCCGATGCTGTGCTTGGTAGTCTCGGGAGGACACACAAATATCGTGCTGATCAAAGAGCACGGCAAATATGTTTCTTTAGGTCAGACGCGCGATGACGCGGTCGGAGAGGCTTTTGACAAGGTCGCGCGGGCGATGGGCTTGCCCTACCCCGGCGGACCGGTGATTGATAAATTAGCGCGCGAGGGTCATGGCGAGAATATCCCTCTGCCCAGAGCGTGGCTGGAGGAGGGCAGTTATGATTTCAGCTTCAGCGGCTTGAAATCGGCGGTGCTTAACTATCTCAATAAGCAAAAGATGCAAAATCAGCCGATCGTTCAGGCAGATGTGGCGGCGGCTTTCCAAGAGTCGGTGGTCGAGGTTTTGGTGACGAAAACTATGCGCGCCGCCGAGGAATACGGCATGGACACTATTTTAATGGCAGGCGGTGTCGCGGCTAACAGCGCATTAAGAGAGGCTTTGGCGGCAGAGTGTGCGAAAGCAGGCAAAAAGCTCTATTATCCACCATTGGAATACTGCACGGACAATGCGGCGATGATCGGTGCGGCGGCATATTATAAGGCGTTGCGCGGTGATTTCGCGGATTTGACGTTAAATGCGGTGCCGCAGTTACCTTTTAGCGCGATTATTTAACCCAAGCATCGTCAGCTTCCAGATGCTCCAGGGCATGAAGTATTTTTTGCTTGATATGGGGCTGACTTTTCTCCAAAGCACTTAAAAGCTGCGCGGCATTTGAGCGATTAGTGCACTCGCCTAACGGGCAGTGACTGGGGATGATCGGCAGATGCTGCTCATCTTTTAGTCTGATAAGCGAGCTTTCATTAACATAAATTAACGGGCGGATCAGCGTTAGATTTTGCTCTGGATAAGCGATTGTCGGTCTAAAAGAGCGAAAGCGCCCGCCGTCAGTTAAATTTAAGAGGACGGTTTGCATCGCGTCATCTAAATGATGAGCTAAAGCAAGCTTATTTACGCCTAAATTTTGCGCTTTTTTGAGCAATGCTCCGCGGCGTACTCGGGCGCAGACAGAGCAGCTCACGGCGCGCTCGGCGGGATAATTTATTTTTTCGATATAGCAGGGAATGTTCATAGATAGCGCGAAATCTTTTAGTAATGACAGCCCGTCCTCATTTCCCCAGCCGTAGTCCAGATGGATCGCGCAAAGGCGGAAATTTAGATGAGAATGGATTTGCAACTCGTGAAGTAAATATAATAAGCCCATGCTGTCTTTGCCTCCGGAAAGACCGACGGCTACAAAATCATGAGGCATAATCATTTGATAATTATGAATAGCTTTTTTAATTTGCGTGAGGATGAATTTATAATCAGACATAACTTGACTCCTTTTTGCTTATAAGCGGAATATTTATAAATATTTTAGCGTTTTGAGCCTGATTATGCAAGATTTTTCTTGCTAAAATTTGCAAATTGAGGTATGCTATTAATAGATAAAAAGCTGACACTATGCACTTTTTGGGCATATATTATATAAAGCAAAAGCTTAAAAAACGCTTGAGGAGGTGTGGCGTGATGAAATTTAACCGACTTGATGACAACAAGCTGCAAATTATTATGAATAAAGATGATTTGCGCAAGCGTAATATAGCGAAATGGGATCTGCTGCCGTATAATCCGCAGGCGCAGAAAGTTTTTCAGGATATTTTGGATGAGGCCTATGAAGAGTGCGGATTTGAGGTGGATAATAACGCCCAGCTGATGATTGAGGCTTTGCCTTTGACAGCGGAAAGTATCTTAATTACGGTAACAAAAGTGGAAAGCGGTTTCCGCGAGGATTTGGAGAGAGAATTGTCACATTTGAGTAGCAAGCTTTTGGCAGATCTGGAGGCAGAGGATGAAATCCAAACTACCGAGGATATCGTTTACAAATTTGAGGATCTGGAGGAAGTTATCGAGTTGGCGCAGGCGCTTAGCGAGGATATGGCGAGTACGCTTTACCGCTATAACGGCAAATATTATCTGTATCTGCCGCAAATCACCCCGGATAGTACAGCATACGGTTATTTAGACGAATACGGTGTGGAAATGCAGCTGGCGAGTGATTTTTTGGCAGAGCACGGCGAGATTATGATTAATGACGAGGCTATAGCTAAACTGCGTTTGCTTTAAAGAGTCTGAGAAGGCTCTTTAAGAAGGAGTAGAATTTTCGCAATATTTATTATGTTGGGGAAAAAGGTGAAATTTATGACGGAAAATCAAGAGCAGGTGCTGAAACGACTGAAAGAATTATACTATAATTTAGGCACGGCTTTAAGATTTCATAATCCATACGAGCTTTTGGTGGCGACGATCCTTTCGGCGCAGGCGACGGATAAGCAGGTGAATAAAGTAACGAAGGAGCTTTTTCAAAAATATCCAGACGCTTACGCGATCGCGGCGCTTACTCCGGAGGAATTGGCGGTAGAAATCAAAAGTATCGGTTTATACAAAAACAAAAGCAAAAATATCGTCGCCGCAAGCAAAATATTGGTCGAAAAATATGCAGGCGAGATACCGGCAGATCGCGATAAATTGATAGAATTGCCGGGCGTGGGGCGCAAAACGGCCAACGTCGTTTTGAGCAATGCTTTCGGGATCCCCGCTTTAGCGGTGGATACGCATGTATTTCGCGTGGCGAACAGATTAGAGTTAGTCCACTGTAAAAACGTGGAGTGCGCGGAGGAGGAATTATGCGCGCTGATCCCCAAGGATGACTGGGCAGATGCGCATCATTGGCTGATTTGGCACGGGAGATTATTTTGCAAAGCCAGAAATCCTCTGTGCGAAAGATGCAAGCTGAATGATTTGTGTATGTTTCTTAAGACAGGAAAAAATAATACATAAATTACGGGCAGGTGTGTAAAAATGGAGAAAGAGGCTTTATGGGCAATACTGCATAATGCGTTTTTGGACGGCAATAACAGGCATATTTTAGCTTTGCTTGAAGAAAAAGCCGATCCCGAGGAATTGCTGGGGTTATCATTCGCAGGCTGGAAAGCGCGCCTGCCTTTGTTGGGGGAGGACGCGATCGGGCGCCTGGTAGCGATGGCGAAAGAGGCCGATCCGGAAAAAACGGCAGAATATATGCATAAGCGCCAAATCAGGATGGTCGGATTTTATGATGAAAAATATCCGCATTATTTGCGTAATATTGATAATCCACCGCCTTTTTTGTATCTGATCGGTGCGGAAATAAACGAGTCTGCTTTGCATATCGCGATGGTTGGCAGCCGTACCTGTACCGAGTACGGCAAAAAAGCGGCGTTTGAATTGGCGTCTGAATTAAGCCGCAACGGTGTCTGTATCGTAAGCGGTTTAGCACGCGGGATCGACGCGGCATCTCACGGCGGAGCTTTGGAATCCGCAGGCGGGACGATCGCCGTTTTGGGTACCGGGGTGGATAAAATTTATCCCGGGGAAAACCGCCGCTTGGCAGAGGATATTTTAGCGCATCCGCGCGGCACGATCATCTCGGAATTTCCGCTGAGCGCCAAGCCGCTTAAATGGCATTTCCCCATGCGCAATCGAATCATCAGCGGTTTGTCCGACGGGCTGGTGGTAGTGGAGGCGGGGCGCAGAAGCGGCTCTTTGATCAGTGCCGAATTGGCGCTGGAACAGGGCAAGGAGGTCTTTGCCGTGCCGGGTTCGATTTTTGCCGAAACCTCTGTCGGCTGCAACAATTTACTGCGTGACGGTGCGAAATTGGTAGCCGAGGTCAGTGATATTTTGGATGAGTTCGGCGTGGAGGGAGTTGAGGCACCCAAAAAGGTGCAGGTAGAAGAAATGGATTTGTCCGAGGACGAGCGCACTGTATTGCAATACATCACAGCGGAGCCGATAGATATCGATGAATTGGGATATTTGAGCAAAATGGCTGTGCCCAGGTTGATGAATGCGTTAAGCTTATTGGAAATAGAGGGACTTGTGAAACAATTGGCAGGTCGTAAATATATGAGATTAGGTTGAGGTGTAAAGATTGACTAAGACATTAGTAATTGTCGAGTCTCCGGCTAAGGCTAAGACTATCGGCAAAATATTAGGCAAAAATTATGAAGTGGCGGCTTCTTTAGGCCATGTGCGTGATCTGCCCAAAAGCCAGTTCGGCGTTGATATCGAAAATGATTTTCAGATGAAGTATATCACGATCCGCGGCAAAGGCGATTTGATTAAAGATTTGCGTAAAAAAGCCTCTAAAGCTGATAAAATTCTTTTAGCATCTGACCCAGACCGCGAGGGAGAGGCGATCGCCTGGCATTTGCAGGAGATTTTGAAATTGGACAAAGACTCCGACTGCCGCATTACATTTAATGAAATTACCAAAGACGCGGTCAAAGCGGCGGTCAAATCTCCCCGCCGGATCGACGAGGATTTGGTGGATGCCCAGCAGGCCAGAAGAGCGCTGGATCGCTTGGTAGGCTATCAATTAAGTCCGCTTTTGTGGCGTAAAGTAAAAAAAGGTTTAAGCGCCGGGCGTGTGCAGTCGGCGGTTTTGCGCTTGATCTGCGAGCGGGAGGAAGAAATCAACGCTTTCGAGCCGAAAGAGTATTGGACATTGGAAAGTACCTTTCAGACGGAAAATAAGGAAAAGTTAACCGCGAAATTAAATAAATATCAAAATAAAAAACTGGAAATCGCCTCGAAAGAGGAGATGGACAGAATTTTGACGGATTTAAAGGGCAGAGACTATCAGGTGAGCGCGGTCAAAACTCAGGATAAACTGCGCAATCCCGCCGCGCCTTTTATTACCTCTACTTTACAGCAGGAGGCGGCGCGCAAGCTGGGTTTTACCGCCCGCCGCACGATGCGCGCAGCGCAGAGTTTATATGAGGGCGTGACGTTGGGCAGAAGCGGCAGTCACGGCTTGATTACCTATATGCGTACTGACTCGACGCGTATTGCCGAGGTGGCGCAGGCGGAGGCGCGGAAATTTATCGAAACTAATTACGGCGCGAATTTCCTGCCACCAAGTGTGCGTCAGTATAAAAATAAAAATAACGCGCAGAACGCCCATGAGGCGATCAGACCGACCGATATTAATCGTACCCCCGAAAGTATCAAAGAATATTTGTCTAATGATGAATATAAGCTCTACCGCTTGATTTGGGCGCGTTTTTTAGCCAGCCAGATGGCGTCGGCTAAAATCAAGCAAACCTCGGCGGCGATTACAGCCGGAGAGTACGAGTTCAGCGCTTCGGGCGCGATCGTGACATTCAAAGGATTTTTGGAGGTTTATGAAGAGGGGCACGACGATAAGGAAGAGGACGCTAAAATGATGGCGCAGGTAAGCGAGGGCGAGCTGCTCAAACATCTGAAAGATAATCCCAAGCAGCATTTCACCCAAGCGCCGCCGCGCTACACCGAGGCTACTTTGATCAAGACGCTGGAGGAAAACGGCGTCGGACGTCCGAGCACCTATGCGCCGATTATCGATACCTTATCCTCGCGCAATTATGTGACGAAAGAAAATAAGCAGTTTTGCCCGACGGAGTTAGGCAATATCGTAGTCGAGATGCTGGAGGAATATTTCCCCAACATCGTTAATGTGAAATTTACCGCGAGTCTCGAAAGCCAGCTCGACGAAGTCGAAGAGGGTAAAGTATCGTGGAAAGCGGTTTTAGGCGGATTTTATCCGCCCTTTGCCAAGGAATTGGCGCGTGCCGAGGAAGAAATCGGTCAGATGAAGATCGAAGACGAGGTGACTGATGTCATCTGCGAAAAATGCGGGCGCAATATGGTTATCAAAATGGGCAAGCACGGCAAATTTTTGGCATGTCCCGGCTATCCGGAGTGCGTGAACGCCAAGCCTTTGTTAGAAAAAATCGGGGTGCCTTGCCCCAAATGCGGCGGCGAAATCGTCAAGCGCCGCAGTAAGAAAGGACGCGTTTTCTATGGCTGCAGCAATTATCCTGAGTGCGATTTCAGCAGCTGGGATCTGCCGGTCAAGGAAAAGTGTCCGAAATGCGGCTCCTATATGGTGCAAAAAGGCACTAAGCAGGGCAAATTTCTGATTTGCAGCAATGAGGAATGTAATTATAAGCAAAAAGTAGGTGAGCAGAGTGAGTGAGAGCGTCCAAATAATCGGTGCAGGTTTGGCTGGCAGTGAGGCGGCATGGCAGTTGGCTCAAAGAGGAATCAAGGTCGATTTGTATGAGATGCGCCCGACTAAACAAACCTGCGCGCACAAGACAGGTTATTTCGGCGAGCTGGTCTGCAGTAATTCGCTGCGCGCGGATAATGTGGAAAACGCCGTCGGTTTATTAAAGGAAGAAATGCGGCGCTTGGACTCGCTTATTATCTCGTGCGCCGATCACAATCGCCTGCCAGCAGGCGGCGCTTTGGCGGTGGATCGTGAAAAATTTGCCCGCGAAATCACCGATAGGGTGACAAATCATCCGTTAATCACCGTGCATTATGAGGAATTGAGCCGAGCGGCGGATGACGGCGTGCGCATCATCGCGACAGGTCCCTTGACCGATGGGGCGATGGCGGAATATGTGAAATCAGTGACCGACGATACGGATTTATATTTTTATGACGCGGCGGCTCCGATCGTGACAGCGGAGTCAATCGATTATGACAGCGCTTTTTGGGCGAGCCGCTATGACAAAGGCGAGGCAGACTATCTGAATTGCCCGTTAACCAAGGAAGAATACGAACATTTTTATCAGGAGTTAATGCAGGCAGAATGGGTGGAAAGCAAAAATTTCGAGAAAGAAATTTTCTTTGAGGGCTGTATGCCGATCGAGGTCATGGCAAGCCGCGGCTTTCAGACGCTGTTATTTGGTCCGATGAAGCCTGTCGGCTTAACCGATCCTCATACGGGCCAGCAGCCTTATGCGGTGGTGCAGTTACGTAAAGATAATCAAGAGGGGACATTGTTAAATATTGTTGGCTTTCAGACGAGGATGAAATGGGGACCGCAGGAAAGAGTATTGCGCTTGATTCCTGCGCTTGAACAGGCTGAATTTGTGCGCTTGGGCGTCATGCACCGCAACAGCTTTATCAACGCCCCTGCCAATCTTTTGGCGACTAATCAGCTGAAAAGCGACGCGAATTTGTTCTTCGCAGGACAAATCACCGGAGTTGAGGGCTATGTCGAATCGGCGGCGAGCGGGTTGGTCAGCGGCATTAATGCGGCAAGGGTATTTGCAGGGAAAAGCGCTTTGGAGTTTCCGACAGAAACGGCGATCGGGGGTCTGATGCACTATATCGCGACATCTGAGGCGAAAAGCTTTCAGCCGATGAACGTCAATTTCAGTTTAGTCCCGCCTTTAGGGCGCAAAATACGCGATAAAAGGGAAAAAAACGCTTTATTGGCGCAAAGATCGTTAGCTAAATTAGCGGAGTTCATGCAGACGGAGATGGTTTGATATGGATGCATATCAGAAGCTTTTAGAAGAATATTTAGCCTATATTGCCAAGGAAAAGGGCTACTCTGCCAATACCGTGCGCGGATACCGCCGCGATTTGGAGGATTTCGGTGCATTTTTACAGAAAAATTATGAAGCTTTGGAGATCGCGCAGATAGGCTACCGTGAGGGACGCTATTATTTAGCCGAGCTAAACAAGCGCGGACTGGCGAAAAGCACGATAGCGCGCAAAAGCGCAGCATTGCGGCAGTTTTTCACTTATTTGAAAGAAGATGAGCAAATCGAGGATAATACGATCGTGCTTTTATCTACGCCGAAAAAAGGGAAGCGCCTGCCGAAAGTATTGTCGGAAATCGATATCGAGCGCTTTTTCGATGATTTTTTAAGCGGCGAGGAGCCGAGAGATTTGCGTGATCGGGCATTATTTGAGTTATTATATTCCTCTGGCTTGCGTGTAAGCGAATTAGTGGCGCTAAATGTAAGCGATGTGGCGAATTTAGCGCAGGTGCAGGCTCTGCGCATCATCGGTAAAGGGCAAAAAGAGCGTATCGTGCCTGTAGGCTCCAAAGCGCGCGAGGCTTTGGATAAATATTTACTCCATGCGCGCGGCTTATTATTGGCTAACGGCGCAAGCGACGAAGAAGCATTATTTTTAAATCAGCACGGCGGCAGGCTCACAAGTCGCGGCGTGGATTATTTGTTGGAGGAATATTTCAAAAAAGGTGCGCTGAAATACAAAGTCGGGGCCCATGTCCTCCGCCACTCGTTCGCGACGCATCTTTTGGATAACGGCGCCGATTTACGCGTGATTCAGGAATTATTGGGACATGAGAGCTTGTCTACAACCCAGATTTATACGGAAGTTTCCGCAAGTCATTTGAAAGCGGTGTATCATAAATATCACCCCAGAGCATAGGAGGAGAAAAAATGTTTCATGCAACGACGATTGTAGCAGTGAAAAAAGGAAATACGGTCGCGATCGCCGGCGACGGTCAGGTCACGATGGGCGAGACGACGATTATGAAGCAGACGGCGAAAAAGGTGCGCCGTTTATTTGGCGGTAAAGTCGTCGCCGGATTTGCCGGGTCGGTGTCGGATGCCTTTACTTTGTTTGAAAAATTTGAAGGTTATCTGGAAAACTGCCACGGTAATTTAACCAAAGCGGCGGTGGAGTTAGCCAAGCAATGGCGCGGCGATCACGCCATGCAGAAATTGGAGGCGCTTTTGATCGTCGCCAACACGGAGCAAATGCTGGTTGTAAGCGGTAACGGCGAGGTCATCGAGCCGGATTTTGACATCGCAGCGATCGGCTCCGGCGGTAATTACGCCTATGCGGCGGCGCGCGCACTAAAGGAGTGTACCGACATGTCGCCTGCGGAAATCGCTGAAAAAGCGATCAATATCGCGGCAGATATTTGTGTGTATACTAATCACAACATTACCGTGTTAAAATTAGGGGAGGAGGAATAATCATGGAAAATTTAACTCCCAGACAGATTGTCAGTGAATTGGATCGCTATATCATCGGGCAAGACGAGGCGAAAAAGACCGTAGCAGTAGCCTTGCGCAACCGCTACCGCCGCAGTCAGCTAAATGATGATTTGCGCGCGGAGGTCACGCCGACCAATATTATCATGATTGGTCCCACCGGCGTCGGCAAAACAGAGATCGCTCGCCGCTTGGCAAAATTGGTCAAAGCGCCTTTTGTCAAAGTAGAAGCGACGAAGTTTACCGAGGTGGGCTATGTTGGGCGCGATGTCGAGAGCATGGTGCGCGATTTGGTCGAGGCGGCGATTCGCATGATCGAAGAGGATAAAACTCTGGGCGTGCGCACGCAGGCGCAGAAATTGGCTGAGGAAAGATTATTAGACATCATGGCACCGTTACCGAAAAAAGCGAGCTCGAATCCGTTGGAAATGTTTTTCGGCAAGGATAATAATAAGCAGGTGACGGACAGCGAGATCGACAATATTAAAGCGCAGCGCGAAATTTTGCGTCAGAAACTGCGTCGGATGGAGTTAGAGGACGAAATCGTAGAGATTGAAGTCAAGGATACCAATTCGATGAGTGATATGCTTGAGAGTATGGGCATGGATGATGCGACGGGAAATTTCGGCGAGATGTTCAGCGGTATTATGCCCGGCAAAACGAAAAAACGCAAAGTGACCGTCGAGAAAGCGAAGAAAATCCTGACCGAGGAAGAGGCGGAAAAATTAGTCGATTTTGAGGATGTTAAGCAGGAGGCGATTAATTTAGCCGAGCAGGAGGGCATTATTTTCTTAGACGAAATCGATAAAATTGCTTCCTCCGGCGGCGGGCACGGTCCCGATGTTTCCCGCGAAGGCGTACAGAGAGATATTTTGCCGATCGTCGAGGGCAGTGTAGTAAAAACGAAATATGGCAATGTCAAAACCGATCATATTTTGTTTATTGCCGCGGGCGCATTTCACGTTTCCAAACCAGAGGATTTGATCCCCGAATTACAGGGGCGTTTCCCGGTGCGCGTGAAATTGGAAAGCTTGAGCGAGCACGATTTGGAGCGCATCCTGACCGAGCCGGAAAGCTCGCTAATCAAGCAATATACAGCGATGATTGCTGTAGATGGGATAAATTTAAACTTTACACCCGACGGTGTGCAAGAAATTGCCGAGATGGCATATATTTTAAATGAAGAAAGCGAAAATATCGGCGCCAGACGTTTGCATACGATGATGGAGCGGCTTTTGAGCGAGGTCATGTTTGAAGGCTCGGATTTAACTGAAAAAGATGTCGTGGTAGACAGCGCTTATGTTGCGGAAAAATTGGGCGAGATGACTAAAGGACAGGATTTAAGTGCATTTATTTTATAATATACTGACGGAGGGGTAAAAATGAGTGGATTATTGGAAAAGACGAGAGAACTGAATAAGCTTTTGCAGCGCAATCAGGATTTTGCCATTGATTTTGCGGAAATAGCCAATGTTTTGTCCGATTTGATCGAGTGCAGCGCGTTTATCATCAGTAAAGAGGGCAAAATTTTAGGCGGATGTTTTGCGGCGGGATTTCGCTGCGAGACGGTGAGCGAAATCATGGCGAATGACGAAACTTTGGGCTTGGTTTATACCGACGATATTTTGCACTCTTCGCAAACGAAAGCCAATCTGCCCAATGCTAAAGGGCACTGCATTTTTGCCGATGCCGCGTGTCCTTATGCTGGACGCATGGTGACCTTGGTGCCGATTCATGCCGGTAACGAACGCCAGGGAGCACTTGTCCTAGTCAAAGCTGACGCCGAATTTACCGAAAATGACTTAGTTTTAGCTGAGTACGGCGCGACTATTATCGGGACGGAAATTTTGCGGGCGCGCACGGAAAAAATCGCGATCGAGGCTCGAAAAAAAGCTGCGGTACAGGTGGCAATCGGTACGCTTTCTTACTCTGAGCAGGAGGCTATAGAGCATATTTTTGCGGAGTTAAACGGTCCTGAGGGGCTTTTGGTCGCCAGCAAAGTAGCGGACAGAGTAGGCATCACGCGCTCGGTCATCGTTAACGCTTTGCGTAAATTTGAAAGCGCAGGAGTCATCGAGTCCAAATCTTTGGGCATGAAGGGTACTTATATCCGCGTTTTGAACGAATATTTGCTCGATGAGATCAACAACTTGAGAAGATAGCATAAAGGATAGACGGCGCGCTGTTTATCCCGCGCAAAAATAATACAAGCAGGGAAATATTGGAGGTATAATTAATGGCAAAACAACCGTGGCAGGAAAGCAAAAAGAAAAATAACGGTGATATTAATCGCGAGATGAAACGCGCAGAGATCAAGCGCGAGCAAAAGGCCAAGGACGATGCTTTGGCGCAAAAGGCGAAAAAATCCAAGCAAATGGGTTTTATGACCTTACTTTTGGGTTTTGTGTTATATTGGTTTTCTTCCTTGGGCACGCAGGAAACTGCCGATACGGTGCTTTTTCAAGTGTTAAGCACGCTTTTAATCGCAATCAGCGGCATTTCGTGGATCATGTACGGCAAAACAGGCGTAAGCTCGCCGAAATTATGGTATATTGTCGGCGGAGGCTTAGTCGGTATCGGACTGGTTTTGTGCGCGATGGTTTTGGTATAATTTAAGTAGGTGAATTGATTTGGCTAAAAAAGATAGAGAGAAAAAACGCGCTGAGCGCGCGGAAAATGCGACGCCGCAAAACATTGCCCGCAAAGAGGAGCGCGCTAAGGAGAAAAAAGAAGCTGAGGAAAAATTGGCGCGCGGCAAAGGATTGATGACGGCAGCGATGGCATCCTTGGTATTGGCAACATTCGCGTTATTATTTGCAGACATTGCCAGACCGTCGTTTAGCGGGAGCTTGAAAATGTTTGCTTACGGCATCACAGTAGCCGCGGGAGGATCGTTAATGGCGAGTAGCCGCTATGCGGCAAAAACGTCAAAAAAATGGCTGCTTTTAAGCGGTTTGGCGGCGATGATTTTGGGCATGGTTTCATTTTTCGGGCAAGCCGCGGGCA
>QAKL01000059.1 GCA_003343815.1 Clostridiales bacterium | reverse complement strand
GATTTTTACCGCACCGAGCGTGCGGATATCTAATTTTAAAGCTTTCAAGCGTTTAAAAAACGCATTAACACCATTTGCGCTGGTGAAAATCATCCAGTCGTAGGTGCCTGCTTCGGCAATTGCCTGATCTAAAGCTGTGCTGTCCGCAGGCTCTTTGATCTCGATAGTCGGATATTCCCATGCCTCCGCGCCCAAGGCTTCTAATTTCTCGCTCAAAACACTGGCCTGCTCGCGGGCTCTGGTGACTAAGATACGCTTGCCAAAAAGCGGCTTTTGCTCAAACCACGACAAGGTATCACGCAAAGTAACTACTTTACCTACGATAATAATAGCAGGGGAGGTCAGTTTTGCCTTAGCAACTTCTTCGATAATATTGGCTAACGTCCCCGTAACCACCTGTTGCTCCGGTCTGGTGCCCCAGCGAATTAAAGCAATCGGCGTTTGCGGATCTTTGCCGTATTTGGTTAACTGCCCGACAATCTTGGAAAGATTGCCGACGCCCATCAAGAAAATCAGCGTCCCGGGATCCGTCGCCAAGCGCGGCCAGTTAATGCTGCTGTCCTCCTTAGTGGGATCCTCGTGTCCTGTAATTACGGTAAAAGTTGAGGTGAAATCGCGGTGCGTGACCGGAATTCCCGCATAGCACGGCACGGAAATCGCCGAAGTAATGCCCGGCACAACTTCAAATTCAATGCCTGCGGCGCGCAATACCTCGCCCTCTTCGCCTCCGCGACCAAAGACATAAGGATCGCCGCCCTTTAAGCGAACGACATTTTTGCCCTTTAAGCCCTCGTCAACCAAAACTTGATTAATTTCGTCCTGGGTTAGGGTATGGCGGTCGGGAGATTTGCCGACGTAAATCAGCTCACAGTCGTTACGTTTGTAAGAAAGCAGGCGCGGATTAGCCAGACGATCATAAACGATGACGTCGGCTTTTTTGAGGCATTCCAAGCCTTTTACCGTAATAAGACCTATATCGCCCGGTCCTGCTCCGATTAAGTATACTTTTCCTTTACTCATATGGTCAACTCCTGTCTGATTTCTGCCAAAATCTCATCGGCACCCAGCGCCGTTAATTTTTTTGCTAATTCTAAGCCGATTTCTTCGGCATTATCTTTATTTCCGCTTAAAGTTTCCTTGATGACACGTTTGCCGTCTAAGGAAGCTACTAAACCGTTTAATTTTAATGTATCGTTCTTAATTACAGCATGAGCCGCAATCGGGATTTGACAGCCACCCTCTAAAGCACGGAGCAGCGCCCGCTCCGCACACACGCAAGTCGCCGTTTCTCCGTCGTTAATTTTAGCGATTAACGCCATAATTTCCGCATCGTCCTCGCGGCACTCGATACCGATAGCACCCTGACTGACTGCCGCGAGAAAAATATCCATCGGCAGATATTCGCTGATTTCGTCACTCCAGCCCATGCGGATGACACCGGCCGCCGCTAAAATAAGCGCATCAAAGTTTTCCTCATGCATCTTGCGCATCCTGGTATTTAAATTACCGCGGACATCGCAGATTTTTAAATCAGGGCGTAAATTCTGCAATTGGGCTTTGCGTCTGAGCGAGCTGGTGCCTACTTTTGCACCCTCGGGCAAAGTCTGAAAAGTGTAGCCTTTAGGCGAAATCAGCACATCGCGGGGGTCTTCTCTTTTTAAGATACTGCCGATAATTAAGCCATCGACCAGATTAGTCGGCACGTCTTTCATGCTATGCACCGCCAGATCCGTCGTCTTATCAAGCATCGCCGCCTCTAATTCCTTGGTAAAAAGTCCTTTATCGCCGACTTTTGCCAAAGATACATCCAATATTTTATCACCTTTGGTTTTTAAAGGCACGATTTCAAAAGTATATGCGGAAGTGACTTTTTCTAATTCGCTGATAACATGCTTTGTCTGCCACATCGCCAGCGCACTGTCACGGCTACCGATTTTTACTGTTCTTTTTGTCATCTCACACCTCCGATTCTTCGTCTAAATCCAAAAGGTCGTTAAAGGCGCGGATATAGCAATCAAAACGATCCTCGTTTTCTCCAGCCAATGTTTTCAAATTTACGATCGGCTTATGCAGCCAGCGATTGATAATACTGTGCGCCAACTGCTCGATAATACGCTGCTCGCGCGGTGTAATATCGTCGATACGATGTACGGCGCGCTCGACTTCCTCTTTTTTGATGCGCTCAGCCTGAGCGCGCAAGCGGATAATTGTCGGTACGACCGCCAAAGTATCTACCCAATAAAAGAAATTATCGACTTCCTGCTCGATAATAGCCTGCGCCTTTACAGCTTCTTTGCGGCGGCTCTCCAAATTTTGCTCGACTTGGTTTTGCAAATCGTCAATATCGTATAAAATTACGTTATCAAGCTCCGCTACCGCCGGATCAATATCTCGGGGCACAGCTATGTCAATAAGCATTAAAGGTTGCTTGCGCGCCGAAACGACAGGCGCTAAGATTTCCTTTTCCACCACATAGCGTGGCGAAGAAGTACAGCTAATAACAATATCCGCATCAGGCAGATAATCCAAAAACTCGCTTAATTTCGCTGCCGAGCCGCCGAATTCATTCGCCAGCTTTTGCGCTTTGGCATAGGTACGATTAGCGACGATGACACCGGAAATGCCGTTGCTCACCAAATGGCGCGCCGCTAATTCGCTCGTCTCGCCTGCGCCTAAAATAAGCACCGATTTGCCCTCTAAGGAGCCCAGCTCATTTTTCGCCAATTCGACAGCAGTGGAGCTGATCGACACCGGCTGGCGGTCGATATAAGTCTCGGTACGCACTCTTTTGCCGACGGATAAGGCGGTCATGAAAAGTGTATTGATAATACTGTTGGAAAAACCGCATTCAAGTGCCAAATTGTATGCGTCCTGCACCTGTCCCTGGATTTGGCTTTCGCCTAAAATCATCGAGTCTAAGCCGCCTACGACCTCAAATAAATGCCGCACAGCCGCTCTGTCCTCAAATATATACAAATACTTGGTCATTTCCTCCAGATCGAGTCCGCTGTAGGCGCTCAGCCAATTTTCCACTTCTGTTTTAGCCTTGTAATGATTGGGCGCTGAAAAATAAAATTCGGTACGGTTGCAGGTCGATAAAATAGCCATCCCGTCCAACGACTGCATATTTTTCACTAAGTCGGCATTAGCCTTGATCCGAGGTTTGGACATCGACAATTTTTCTCTGACCTCAACCGGAGCGCTTTTATGATTTACTCCAAGTAAGATAATAGACATTTCTTCACCCTATCCCTAAATATAGCTGTTGATTTATCTTTAATTATGGCCTCGTAGTCTATTTTGGCCAAGCTTTGTAAAAATTCGCGTCTTTTACTCTCATTAGTGATTTTTATTAGTGCCTCCGCCCGTGCCTCGGCAATAATCGCTAAAATATCCGCATATTCATCGGCGATTTGCGCTTCTAAATCTTTTCTGATTTTGCGACTCAAAGCGGGGCTCGCCCCATCGGTAGAAACTGCCACCAGCAAGTCTCCTTTGGTAAAATAAGAATTTACGATAAACGAGCTTTCCGCGGGAGAATCAATTACATTCACCAAAATATTGTATTTATCACAATAGACGGCGATTTCGTGATTAACCGCGCGGTTATCGGTCGCGGCGATTACTAAAAATGCATCCGCTAAAAACTCCTCGCGGTAGTACGCCTGCTCCCACACAAATTTATCCTTTTCCTTAGCCAGTTCTTGATTAAGCTCAGGAGAAACTACCGTGACAAGCGCTTCCTGCGCCAAAAGAGTTTTTACTTTGCGTAAAGCGACGCTTCCTGCGCCTACTACCACGCATTTTTTCTGTGCTAATTTTAAGCAAATCGGATAAGTAAACGCCATCAAAAGCCCCTCTCGATCACATATTTTGCACTTAAAACAAAGCCTTTTTTGCCTTTTTTCTCCGGCAGCTGCTCAATTAATCTTTTTGCCTCATCGATATAGCGTTTGCAATAAATATTTGCTTCGCTAATACCGTTATTTTCTTTAATTATGGTCAAAGCTTCTTCTACCTCGCTTTGACCACCCGCAAATCTATTTTCTATCAGCTCAAGTAAGCGTACTCTTTCGGGGAAATCTTTTTCTAATACCAGGATCGTCGGCAAAGTCATAATCCCCTGCGCCAGATCGTTGCCCGCAGGTTTTCCCAAATCTTTAGCGCTCATTTCCATATCCAAAATATCGTCTTTAATCTGAAACGCCATACCCATATTATAGCCAATATCGTAAAAAGTTTGTATTTCTTCCGCAGAAGCCTCGCTGGCTAGTGCGCCAAGCTGGCAGCAGGCAGCAAACAGCAGTGCCGTTTTGCGATTAATACGATAATAATAATCCTCTAATGTCTGCTTGACATCGTACATACTATTGATTTGCTCGACCTCGCCATAGCACATTTCGCAAGATAAATTGCCCAAAATCTGCATCATTTCCTGTCCGTGTGGCAGATCATTCACCATCTGCAGAGCTTTGCTCAAAATATAATCCCCGCTGTGCAAAGCACGGTAAGCGCCGATTTGCTTAAAAAGCGTAGCCTGTCCGCGTCTGGTAGGCGATTGATCAATAATATCATCGTGAATCAAAGACGACATATGCACGATTTCCATCGCTGCCGCCAAAGGCACGACGTTTTTCGCATTATCATAAAAAGAAGCAGTCATAATCAAAATCGCAGGGCGCAATCGTTTGCCTCCGGCATGCAAGGTATGCAAGGCACCCTCGGCAATATCTTTGTGCTCAAAAGCGAGAAATTCGTCCAAATATTTTTCGACGTTTGCACATTCCCGCTGCACTTCTTTATTTGTTTTTAAAATATATGCCATGCTCATTACATTACCTCAATTTTCGTTAAATATTTTATGCTTCTGCTACGATTTTTTTGCATAAATCTGCCGTAGAAACAATTATGCTTTTGGGATCTTGTTTTATATGAAACGTACGCATAAATAATTCGCTCTCTTCAGCTGATAACTGCGCTAAAAGTGCGCTGTTACTATGATAAAGCGTATCATGCGCCAAGCTTGCTCCTATTTCTGCCGCCAATTTCGTATTTTTCGCGCCTAATAATTTCGCCGTTAATACCGCCAGATCACTGTAGCGGCAGCAAATAACATCCTCCTCAGCCGCTTTATCGGCAAAATAATCGACTGTCACGGCATTTAAACGCTGTGAATACGCCAAATAATCATCTATATAAACACTGCCCGCACCGCGGGAAAGTATTTCGATAACCTTGCCGTAAAGCAAATCTCCTAAAAGAATCGGAAACTGCACTTTCTGGGCAAAGCCATCTTTGGTCTCGTTATTGATAAAATAATGAATTTTCGCCGAAAGATAAACCAAGCTTGAAACCAATCCCAGCTCTTTGGCGATATCTTCATCCGTATGACTTAATTTTGCAAAAAAATAGGCTTCCTGCGAAAAAAAGAGGAACTCCTGCAGATAAAATTTCGTCTCCAGCAAATTAAAAAAATCATTATTGCGCAAAGTAAATACCTCATGATATGCCTCATGTAAAAATTTGCTGTCAATTACTCCGTTATTTTTCGGCATAGTTAATCTGCTCCTCCTTTCTTTCAACAATATATTCTAACATACTTCCAAGTAAATTAACAGTACAATCTTTTGTCTCTATCTATAGATAAATATTATATATCACAATACGTGAAAAATCTCTTGCAATTTCTCATGCAAGAGATTTTTCTTAATTTTACTGTTCAATCTTATCCAATTCAAATGCCTCATGCAGGCTTCTTACCGCACGGGCAACATTATCTTCATAATTTTTAATGATGCAGGAAATTTTGATTTCCGAGGTGCTGATCATTTCGATATTGATGTTTTCCTGGGACAATGTCGTGAACACTTTCGCCGCAACACCGGGTACGGAGACCATCCCGGCGCCGACTGCGGAAATTTTCGCCACATCGTCGGAATAAACGACCTCACCGTAGCCTACCTCCGCACGCAGATTTTCCAACACATCGCGCGCCGCCGCTAAATCACTTTTAGGAATAGTGAAAGAAATATCGTTCACACCGTTATCCCTGGTCGCGCTTTGGATGATCATATCGACATTTAAATTATATTTACCCAAGGTTTCAAATATTTTTGCTGCATTGCCGGGAGCATCCGGTACGTCAAAAATTCCTATTTTCGCCGTATTTTTGTCGCTGGCGATGCCTGTTACCACTAATGTTTTTTCGATACATTCTTTATTCACGACGTAAGTGCCCTCCTTTTCGGTTTCAAAGCTGGAGCGTACGCTTAAGCGCACATTATGAATTTTCGCTACTTCGACAGAGCGCGGATGCAATACTTTGGCACCCAAGCTGGCTAATTCCAGCATTTCATCGTAAGAAATAGTCTTTAATTTATGCGGATTGCTGACGATGCGCGGATCGGCAGTATAAATACCGTCGACATCGGTATAAATTTCGCACAAATCAGCTTTTAAGCTGGCCGCTATCGCTACCGCTGTGGTATCGCTGCCGCCGCGGCCTAAAGTCGTAATATTATTATCCGCAGAAATACCTTGGAATCCTGCTACGATGATGACTTTGCCCTGGGCTAATTCTTGATTGATACGCTCATGCTCGACCTCTAAAATACGAGCCTTCATATGCACTCCGTCGGTTAAAATACCTGCCTGATGACCGGTCAATGACACTGCAGGGATGCCCATTTTGTTTAAAGCTATTGCCAATAAAGCAATCGAGATCTGCTCTCCTGTCGCTAAAAGCATATCCATTTCGCGTGCGGATGCGTGCTCATCGATTTGCTGGGCTAATTTTATCAAATTGTCGGTAGTGCCAGCCTGCGCCGATACTGCCACGACTAATTGGTGGCCTTGTCTTTTGAAACGCGCGATATTTTCTGCTACTTTTTGAATTCTTTCCACGCTTCCCACCGACGTGCCGCCGTATTTTTGGACAATCAGTGCCATTTACTTCACTCCTTTAATCTTCTCAGCCATATACGCGGATAATACTGGATACTTTGTGGACAATATCCAAATCTCCCAATTCCGCGACTGATTTACGGATATCACACTCAAATACTTTATGAGTAATTATTACTAATTCAGCTATGCCGTCTATAGCGTCTTTTTGGATAAACTGGCTGATGCTGACTTGGTTATCACCGAATACTTTGGCGATACGCGCCAACACTCCAGGCTCATCCTGACACTCGATACGTAAAAAATACATACTTTCGATTTGCTCAATATTTTTAATCGGCAGATTTTTATAGCAGCTGCAGCTGATCCGCCCCAGCGAGTTGAACGCGATATTGCGCGTCACGTCGATAATATCGCCGACTACCGCGCTGGCTGTCGGCAATTCACCGGCGCCTCTGCCGTAAAACATGACTTCTCCGGCTGCATCGGCATGAACGAAGATCGCATTAAATGAATCATTAACCGCTGCCAAAGGATGGCTGGACGGGATCAGCATCGGGTGGACGCGTGCCTCGATGCCGTCTTTAGTATTTTTAGCAACGCCAATTAATTTAATCGTATAGCCTGCTTCGGTCGCATAGCGAATATCATGAGCGCTGATCGCGGTAATACCCTCTACATAGACATTATCCAAAACTACGCGGGAATGAAAAGCGATAGACGCTAGAATAGCCACTTTGCGGGCGGCGTCATAGCCCTCAATATCAGCCGTCGGATCAGCCTCAGCATAGCCTAATTCCGTTGCTTTGGCCAAAGCCTCTGCAAAATCCATACCTTCAGAAGTCATTTTGGTCAAAATATAGTTGGTCGTGCCGTTGACAATACCCATGATTTCATCAATATTATTTCCTGCCAAGCACTGTTTGAGCGGGCGGATAATCGGAATCGCCCCGGCAACAGACGCCTCAAAAAGCAAATCGCGCTTATTGGCTTTGGCCGTATCCAAAAGCTCTTTACCATGCTCTGCCAATAAATCTTTATTGGCAGTGACGACGTTTTTCTTGGCATTTAACGCCTCTAAAATATAGCTGCGCGCAGGCTC
>QAKL01000065.1 GCA_003343815.1 Clostridiales bacterium | reverse complement strand
TTTAACGTTTCATCAATAACACCTAAATCGCTCAGATAGGCGATTTGCTCCGCATAATTCGTGCTTTGGCAGCCTGTCGCATCTGCCGCCGCCGCTACAATTTCCGCACAAGTCGGGTTATCATTTACTTCGTAATATTTATGCTCAATTCCGGTTTTGTCCAAGGTTTTATTGAACATATTTTGAAATTTCCACTTGCCCAGCTCGTTATCCAGACCGTAGTCATTGTTATAACCGCCGTCCAAAAGTCCTAAAGAGCGCAAGGTTTTCACACCGCTGTACGCCCAGTGGCTCATTACCTCCTCCGGCAAATCAAAATCCTCCAGATACGCTCCCTGCGCGCGCAAGGTTTTTTGAATCGCCGCAATCGCCTGCTCATCGCCGTAAATTGCGCTCGGAGCGATATCATTATTCACCGCATAAGCCGCCGCGACTCCGGCTGCCTCACCGCACGCCATTCCTAACGGAATTACTCTCGCCGAGCCTGCCGCTAATGATTTATATGAAGCGCTTCGCCCGACTACCAAGAGATTTTCTATTTTCTCAGGCACGAGACAGCCGTAACTGATCGCATAGCGATCGGGATTGCCTATGACGGTGCCATAGGTCTGCGTCGCCGTCGGCTGGACATCGACCGGATAGCCGCCGATTGCAATTTTATCCGCACAGTCGCGGTTTTCTAATACATCGTCGATCGTCAGCTGATATTTACCGATTATATGGCGGCTTTCGCGCACATACAGCTGCTCGGCGGTGCTGACTAACTCGGCGTTTTCAAAGCCTACGCAGTTTTCCCGCAAATACGGCACAATATAGGCTAATTCCTCTTGCCCGCGAGCGATACCAGCCTGCTTACTTTCCTCGTCCAAAACATCAACGCCGAAAATGATTAACGCGTTTAAAAGCACATTCCCGTTGTCCTGACGCGCGATATTAAATCCGCGCAGACGCATAAGCGTGTCTTTCGGCTCATAAGCATAGCCCTCCTTGGTATAGCCCCAAGCGGCTTTATCCGTAGCCCCGGTGCCGGCATTATCGTCATTTTGCAGATAATCCTGTACCTTTTGCCAGTCCACACCTGATAAAGTAAAGACTAAAGTCACTCCCATCTGGCGATCTTTTTCGCCGATATCCTCACCGGCAAAAGTATACGGCACGCCTGCCGCCGCAGCTAAATCAGCGTCTGCCGTCGCGTCAATGATGACCGAAGCAAGATATTCTTTCTCCGCACCGTCTGTGCTTACGCTCACGCCTGTAAGCGTATCTGCGTCCAAAATCGGAGCGGTAACTTCTGTATTAAGCAATAAATCCAAATTAGGCTCGTCCTCGACCATCGCCAAGAAAACGGCTTTGGCTTTTTCGATGTCAAAAGCCGTGCCGCCTACTTTATCGTAAAACTCCTTGAAAATGCCTTGGGTCAAAAGCGTCCCGTCGCGTCCTTCGCACATATCGATAAAGTTTAATTCGCCCAAAGTCATCAGCCCGCCTAAGGCCTCGTCGTCCTCAATTAAAAGCGTTTTCATGCCGTTTCTGGCTGCCGATACCGCCGCTGCCACTCCCTCAGGCTCACCGCCTACGACGATGACATCGTAATCCATGCCGTCATGCTGTGGTTTCTCGGCAATTTTAGTGCCGCCGAAACTGCATGCGCTTAAAGAAAAAGCTAAAACCAGTATTAACGCCAGTACTTTTTTCATTGCTCCTCCTTTATTTCCTCTGCGAGAATTTTCTTTTCTCCGTCGACATTATTTTTCGCGCCGTCCTCCTGCCACATCACTACCGGAGAAGTAAGCGGCTTAAAGGGTACGCTTTCCTCAATCTCCCGTACCTTTTGCAAAGCTACGATCGCGACCTCGAGCATCTCGTCGTCAGGCTGTTTAGTCGTCAATTTTTGCAGCATTAACCCCGGATAAGCCAGCGCGTGCACGATCGGATTTTCGATATGTCTGCCGCTGAATTTCAAAAATTCATAGCTTACTCCTGCCACGACCGGCAATAATATTACGCGGGAAATAATGCGCCACGCAAAATTATCCACACCTAAAAACGAAAACAAAATAATACTGATAATCATGACGATAAACAAAAAGCTGGTACCGCATCTGGGATGCAGCGTCGGGTATTCCTGACAATTTTTCGGAGTAAGTTCACGATCATGCTCGTAAGCGTGAATTGTCTTGTGCTCCGCGCCGTGATATTGGAAAACACGAGCAATTTCTTTCATATTGGAAATAGCCGCAACATAAATCAAGAACACCGCCACGCGTATTAAGCCCTCGATCAGGTTTTGTCCGAAACTGCTTGAAACAAGCGGCGTCAGCAAATGCGCCAAAAGTACCGGCAAAACGAAAAATAAGCCGATCCCCAAAACCAAAGCAATCGCTACGCTCAAAATCACATCCTTTGTGCTTAGTTCCTCTTCCTCGTATTCCGCCGATTCGTTAGCCGAATAAGTAAGCGCCTTAAAACCGATAATCATCGACTCTATCAAGCTTACACTGCCGCGTACCAAAGGCCATTTTAAAAATTTATAGCGATCGCCCCAGCGATTTAATTTTTCCACTCTGACGCTGATTGTGCCGTCGGCTTTACGTACGGCGATTGCCGTATTTTCGCGGCCGTTCATCATCACGCCCTCTATCAAAGCCTGCCCACCATATGAATATTTCATGCACCATCCTCCTTTAAAGCTCATTCTTTCTTTTATTCTATTTTTTCTATCTCCTGCCCTCTCAAAAATCCATAAATCTCGAAAATTTCTCCATAAATTTTCCGCAAAGCTTGTTATACGGTTTACTAATAAGCGAGCAAACATCATTCTTTCTAAAATTTTATTATAGTTTATTTTTGTGCAAAATGCAATTCCTTTCCACCAAAAAAGCGGAGAATTTCTCTCCGCTTTTATTTAGCTTTATTTTTTAATCGTACAATGCTCAAAACCAAACCGATTAACACTAATCCCAATGCCAATAAATACACCCCATGCATGCCAAACATAAAGGCATCGTTTTGTCCCTCGACAAAGGTGGTCGTGCTGTAGCCCAATTTTAAGCTCATTAAATTATACAAAAGCGCCGTTGATAAAGAAATACCGAAAATATTTCCTAAATTACGGGTGAGTCCGTTCATGCTGCCGGCAGCTCCTGTTTTATTGGGCGGCACTGTGCCCATGATTAGGGTCGTATTTGGCGACTGAAAAGTGCTGAAACCAAAGCTCATCAGCACCGTCCCTACGATGTAGTGCCACACTGATGAGTCCGCTCCTAAAAAGGACATTATTAATAACCCTACCGCGCCGGTAGAAAGCCCGATTACACCTAATATTTCCGCGCCTACCTTATCTGCCAGTGCTCCGCTAAAAGGCGCGACTACTGCCATAATTATCGAATAAATCATCATTAATTGCCCTGCTGTGGAAGCGGAATAACCCACAACCTTTTGCAGATAAAAGGGCACAATAAAGTTATTGCTGGAAATCGCAAAAAAAGACAAAAGCGAGCAAAACAAGCTTACGGTAAAAATTTTAATCGCAAAAAGCGAAAAATCCAGCATCGGATCCTGCGTCTTGCGCTCGGATTTATAAAAGAAAAAGCCGATCAACGCCGCTAAAATTAACAGCAAAAGGCACGTCAGATAATACTCCGGTCCTTTTTGCAGCATTTTTACCGCCAAGTATATCATGATAATCACGATCGCAAAGCCAAAAGATCCTCTAGCGTCAATTTTTAAATTGCTGTCGCGATTCAAATTGGGCAAAAAGAGCAAGCAACAGATGAAATCCACGATGCAAATCGGCACATGGATGAGAAAAATCGCATTCCACCCGCACAAATCAACGATAAAGCCGCCGATTGAAGGTCCGAGCATCATGCCTAAAGCGACTAGGCTGCCATTCATCCCCATTGCTTTGCCGCGCTCGCCGTTTAAGAAAACCTCGGCGATGATGCCTTGATTAAGCGCCATCGTAATCGCCGAGCCTACTCCAGCCACCAAGCGGCCGCCTAAAAGCATCACATAGCTGTGCGCAAAAAATGAAATTACCGAGCCTGCAAAAAATATCGCAATACCTATCGGGAAAATTTTATCCTTACCTTTGATATCTCCCAAGCGTCCGAAGCTCAAAATAAAACCGATAACCGTCAATAAATTGATCGTCACGACTAACTCGACTTGCGCCATCGAGACGCCTAACTGATCGGCGATAATCGGCAAAGCGACATTTAGGGAGCTGGAGTCCACGCAGTTAGCAAAAGTAATCACCGCCACCATCGTCCAAATCAGCCAGCGTTTATTATGTATTTCCTCTCTGCTCATGGCTTTACCCATTGCGCTACCACCTCTTTTGAAAAATTTATGTCTGCAAAAAGCGCAGCCCTTTCGAGCTGCGCTTTCGCATCTGAATTATTTAGGCAATGTTAGTATACTACCATCTTTTCTTTTTGTCAACAATTCGCCTGCTTAGGATTATTTTTCTTCTGCCTTAAACTTAATTTTTCGGATTTAGATGGACCATGACGTGCTTAACTTCGGGGAATTTATACTCGATTCCGTTATGCACCCTCTCGGCAATAGCATGAGCTTTGTTCAGGCTTTCCTCTCCATCTGCCAAAATCTCTACATCGACATAAATTTTATTGCCAAACATTCTCGTATGGAGCGTATCTATGCCTAAAACACCGTCTTGGCGCAAAATATATTCGCGCATCTCGTTTTCAAACTCGACATCACAAGCGCGGTCAACCATACGATTAATCGCCTCGCGGAAGATATCGAACGATACTTTGATGATAAAGACGCAAATCACAACGCTGGCTAAAGGATCCAATACAGGATACCCCATGCGCGCGCCGATAATACCGATTAACGCACCGATAGAGGATAAAGCGTCCGAGCGGTGATGCCATGCGTCCGCCAAAAATGCCGCCGAATTAATTTTTAATGCGATATTTTTGGTATAATGATACATCCATTCCTTAGTCAAAATAGAAACTGCCGCCGCCACCAGCGCTACTTCGCCCGGCGCAGTTAATTCGGAAGTGCGCATGAGAAATATTTTTTCCAAGCCGCTATAGCCGATGCCCATGCCGGTGAGCAATAAAACACCGGAGAGCAAAATCGACGCTACGCACTCTTCGCGGTCGTGACCGTACGGATGGTCTTTATCCGGCGCTTTGCGCGACATATTGACGCCGATTATCGCCATGAAAGTTGCCAGCACATCCGAGGCCGAATGCACCGCATCGGAAATCATCGCTCCGGAATGCCCGATAATGCCGGCTAAAAGCTTAAATATTACCAAAGCAACATTAATGCCGATCCCGACTGCCGATACCTTTTTTATCATCTGTTTAATTTTGTTTTCGTCAGTAATGACGCGTACTTTGTTCATATGTTCACCCCATCTCGGTTTTTAGCCATAAAATAATCCGCGGAACAAATTTTTGTCCCGCGGATATCCACTGCTAAATAGCCCAGTTTAATTAATTAAACCTGATATTCTTCAATTTTATCGTATTATAATACATGATATGCGTTTTGTCAAGTATTTGTGCAAAATTTTTTGAGAAAGTTTAATTTGCAAACCTATACTTTTATAAACTCCGTTTAAAAATTATTCCTTTTTCTTGCCAGAGTTATCTTTTTATGCTACAATAATAATGTTTAAATTGTTTTAAATCAAACTTACTATAACAAGAATTGGAGGATTAATTATGTCCACATTAAAAGGCGCCTGCCTGATCGGTCAATCCGGCGGTCCTACTTCTGTTATCAATGCCAGCACCTACGGCGCGATCAAAGCCGCATTGGCCGATGAAAATATCACCGCAGTTTACGGCGCTGCGCACGGCATCAAAGGTGTCTTAAACGAAGAATTGCTCGATATGAGCCAAGAAGATCCCGCGGAATTGGCATTGCTGCCCTACACTCCGTCGTCTTTCTTAGGCTCCGTGCGCTACAAAATCGCCGATCCCGCAGACGACGATACCGACTACAAGCGCATTTTGGAAGTATTCCAAAAATACAATATCCGCTACTTTTTCTATAACGGCGGCAACGACTCCATGGATACCTGCAACAAAATC
>QAKL01000036.1 GCA_003343815.1 Clostridiales bacterium | reverse complement strand
GAAACCTCCTTTAAATAACTTATAGCATCTATTTTCATGGGTTTATTATAGCACCGATCGGGCAATATCACAAGGAAAACTTGCAATATTTTATCCCGTAAGTTATAATTAAAGCATAAATAAGCCTATAAAGGAGAGTTTAGAAATGTCCTCTTTTCATGAAATGCCGCTAAATGAAAATTTAATCCGTACTTTGATGGAAGAATATAAATTTACCTCTCCCACCGCTGTGCAAGAGAAAGTTTGCGCGCCTTTTTTAGCGGGGGAAAATATTTTGGTGCAGTCCGAGACTGGCAGCGGCAAGACTTTTGCTTACCTTTTGCCCTTGGATACGATGATTAATCGGGAAAAACGGGAATTGCAGGCGATCGTCCTTTCGCCCAGTCACGAGCTGGCGGTGCAGATCACCCATGTCAATGAGGATTTGTGCAAAAAATCCTCGTTGGAGATCAAAACGCAGTGTCTGATAGGCGAGGCGAATATTAATAAGCAAATCGAGCGCTTGAAAGAAAAGCCGCAGATAATCGCAGGCACTCCCGGGCGTATATTGGATTTGTTTAAAAAGCGCAAATTAAACGGTCAAACTGTGCGTACGATAGTTTTGGACGAGGCAGACGAGCTTTTGGACAATACTAACTGCCAAAATGTCCTCGACATTTTGAAATCCGTGCGCCGCGATACGCAAATCTGCGCTTTTAGCGCTTCGGTGAGCGAATCAAGCAAAAAAATGCTCCAAGAACTCAAAGTAGATATCGCAACGATTGCTCTAAGCGGTGAAACGTATCTAAACGGGGATATTACCCACTACTATCTCGTGACTGAACAAAGAGCCAAAGCCGATACTTTGCGCAGTTTGATCCATGCTCTAAGTGGTGAAAAAATCCTCGTTTTCACCCAAAACGGTCGTAATATCGAGTTAGTCGCCGATAAGCTTCGCTATCACAAAATTAACGCCCGCGCTTTGCACAGCGCCCTTGCCAAAGAAGAACGCAAAGAGGCTCTGGAGGGCTTCCGTAAAGGTACGGTGCAGGTTTTGATTGCCTCCGATTTGGCGGCGCGCGGCTTGGATATCGCCGATGTAGGCTATGTGATGAATTTGGATTTCCCGCGTTCGGCATTGGAGTATGTCCATCGCGCCGGACGTACCGGACGCATGGGCAAAAAAGGCGCTTGTGTGAGCTTGGTGACTTCGGAGGAAGTCGCTCCCTTGCGCATTTATAAACGCGATTTCGATTTAAAATTAAGCGAAATTCACCTTTACGGCGGCAAAATTTATCCGGGTCCCGCCAAAGGCGCGAAAAAGATGCAGCCTAAAGTTAAAACTGCCCCAAAAAGCACTAAAAAAGTTAAAAAATAATTTGTTTCTTTTTTATACAAATGCATATCCTTCCCCAAAATGCGAATACTGAAAGCGTGCTTGACACGAATCCTTTGGGGGAGGTGAAAACGATGAACAATAAAAATTACAGCAAAAGCGCTAATAATCGCGAAAGCGACGCCCAAAATTGCACCCGTAATGACAGTAAAAACCGCACCGAGCAGAAAAATAAACAAAACGAAATCAAAAGCGACGTGATGAATCACAATACGCACAGCACGGAAAACTGCGGCCGCTAAATTTTTGAAAACCCGACAATAAATATCAGAGACATGAAAAAAGCGCCCTACGGCGCTTTTTTAGTTAATGTTTGTAGAAATGTTCTTTGCCTAAGCCGCACAAAGGGCAGACCCAGTCCTCCGGCAAGTCGTTAAAAGCAGTGCCGGGATCGATGCCGTTATCGGTATCGCCCTCTTTAGGATCGTAAATGTAGCCGCAGGGGCATTCGTATTGTTCCATAATAAAAGCCTCCTTGATTTATATGATACCTTATATATACCACAAAAATCAGGCTTTAAACACTCAAGCCGTAAAATTCGGCGCAAAAGATAAGAATAAAGCGATCGTAAAGATGAGGTAAGCGGCAACGACGCCGGCTGCGACGCGTGCGCTCGAGCCGCCGTTTTCTTTGTAATATTTCTCTTTTTGCAGATTGTTCATATTAATTGATTTGTCGATACAGCCGTGGATGTAGTTATAATACAAGCTATTGCCGAAAATGCCGCAGAATAAATTGGGGATAAGCGCGATAATCATAACCATTGCGCTTACAATAAGAGGTGCATTGGCTAAAAAGCGCATCTGTACGAAAGATACGGCGAAATTTAACGCTAAAAAAAGCGCTCCTGGCAGGAACATCTTGCGGTAAAAGCACCAAAAAGTCGAAAAAATCAAAGCGGACAGATTAAACGACAGACGGTTGTTTTTTTCCTCCATACGCTCGAATTTGCTCAAATAATAATCCAATTTTTTCTCGCCGATAAAGCGTTTGTACTCGCGGCGTAGATCCTTGGATTTTATCTCCTCGCGGGTAATAGTTTTTGCCATGATAAGCCTCCAAAAATAAATTATTACATATATTTTAGTTTAACGCAAAATAAAATTTTAGTCAAGTTAAAATTGGTGATATTGCGTAAATTGACAAATATTAATGAAAAATTTTTCACCAAAGGCGTGTAATTTTGCCGAAAATAGTGTATAATAGATATGCTTTTTTCTAAAAAATGATTAAGTTTTTACTAAACATAGTAAGGAGGTCTTTCGATGAGCTATAAAGCGATGTACCGCGTCTTTCGCCCGACGGATTTTAATGAGCTGGTAGGGCAGGAGCATATCAGCACGACTTTAAAAAACGCGCTGAAAACTGACAGACTGGCGCATGCCTATTTATTTTGCGGGCCGCGCGGCACCGGAAAAACCTCCAGCGCCAAAATATTGGCTAAAGCGGTCAACTGCTTAAATCCCATCGACGGCGAGCCGTGCAATAACTGCGCTAATTGTCAGGCGATCAACGAGGACAGATTTCCCGACGTCATTGAAATTGACGCCGCGACTAACCGCGGTATTGACGAGATCCGCGAGCTCAGGGACAAAATACGCTTTGCTCCGGCAAACGGCAAAAAGAAAGTCTATATCATCGATGAAGTACATATGCTGACCAACGAGGCCTTTAACGCGCTTTTGAAAACTTTGGAGGAGCCGCCGGAGTATGTCCTCTTTATCATGGCGACGACCGAGGCCAACAAAGTGCCTTTGACGGTGCTTTCGCGCTGTCAGCGTTTTGATTTTCGTCAGATAGCGCCGCAAAAGATCAAAGAGCGCCTCCAATATATCGCAAATGAGGAAAATTTGCAAATTACCGACGAGGCATTGAGCTTGATCGTGCGCCGCGCCGACGGGGGATTGCGCGATGCGATCGGACTATTGGATCAGTGCGCCGCCTTTAGCGCCGACGGAAATGTCGCATCGGAGCAGGTTTTGGCTGTGATCGGCTCTTTAGGCGAGGAAAATACGGCGGCGCTTTTGACCGCCATTATCCAAAACGACTACAACGACCTTTTTATCCAGATCGACGAATATTTGAGCATGGGCAAAGAGTGCGGCGTGATTTTGTGGGAATTATTAAATTATCTCAGGCAGATCATGCTTTTAAAGATCAAGCAGACGGACATGGTCGTTTTAAGTGAGGATATCCTGCCGCGCGCGCAGGCGCAGAGCCGCCAGATCAGCTTAAAACAGCTCACTGCGCTAATCGACCGTTTGAGTAAAGCCAGAAGCGATCTGCGCTTTGCCGAACAGGGGCGGATCATCGTCGAGACGGCGCTTTTGGAGTGTGCGCTTTTGCTAAATGCCGCTTATGAGGAAGAAGCGCCGAAAGAAACGCCGCATATAGTAAAAAAAGCGCCTGCGACAAAACATACACCTGCATCGGAGAACACAGCGTCTCAGGCAAGCGTGCCGAGTGCGCAAAATGTTTCGGATACGCCCAAAATCGCGCTTGAAAAACCGGAGGATATCCTGAAAAATTGGGATAAAATTTTAAATGCTATCCGCACCGAGAGTATTCAAGTTTATGCTTTTTTAAAAGAGGGGCGCGCGATGGGGCTGGAAAACGACGAGTTGATCATAAAATTTGACTCCAAGCATAAATTTCACAGTAATAAAATCAATCAGAACGATAATAAAAAAATAATAGAATCCGTCATAGAAAGATTGACACAAAGAAAAGTTAGGCTTAAAATTTATTATGAGGAGAAAGACGGCGATTTTGCCGCGAAATATGATTTGGCACAGAAAGCCAAGGAAGTATTCGGCGATATCTTAGAGGAAGAATAGCCGAAAATTATCGCAAAAAATCTAAGGAGGATTTCACATATGGGAGCAAATATGCAGAAAATGATGAAACAAATGCAGGCAATGCAGAGCAAAATGGCGAAATTGCAGGAGGAGTTGGCGGCGCGTCCGTTTGAGGCGACTGCCGGCGGCGGTGTGGTAAAAGTCACCGTAAACGGCGCGAATGAGCTTATCGGCGTGGAGATTTCTCCCGAGGTCATGGATCCGGACGATCCGGAGATGCTGGGCGATTTGATCATGGCGGCAGCCAATGAGGCTCTGCGCCAAGCACAGCAAACCACCGAAAGCGAAATGGGCAAGCTAACCCAAGGATTAAAAATGCCCGGTGGACGCGGGTTGTTTTAATGGCTTACGCAGACGCTTTAGCGGAATTAATCGAGCAGTTTGCCGCATTACCTGGCATTGGGCGCAAAAGCGCCCAGCGCTTGGCGTTTCATATTTTAAAAGCTCCGAAAGAAGACGCTTATGCTTTAGCCAATGCTATCGTCAAAGCGAAAAAGTCCATTCACTACTGCAAGCGCTGCTTTAATCTGACCGATCAGGAGCTTTGCCCTATCTGCCGCAATCCGCGCCGTGAGCAGAAGACTATCTGCGTCGTCGAGGATGCCAAGGATATCGTAGCTTTGGAGCGTATTGGCAGTTATTTCGGATTATATCATGTGTTAGGCGGGGCGTTATCCCCTTTAGATGGGGTAGGGCCGGAGCAGCTGCGCATAAAAGAGCTTTTGGTACGCTTGCAAAACGAGGATACCGAGGAGGTAATCCTCGCGACTAATCCGACCATCGAGGGTGAGGCGACGGCGATGTATTTAAAATCGCTTTTAAAGCCCAGCGGGATCAAGCTTACCCGTTTAGCTCAAGGATTGCCCGCCGGCAGCGATATCCAGTATGCTGATGAGATAACCTTGGGACAAGCGCTGAACAATCGTTTGGAGATTTGAGAAGTATAGGTTTTTATTTTTATAAAAACAAAACCTATGTTTTTTCATTTTATTATATTTCGTGCTTGATTGACACGAGGGCAGAAATAAAATTATCAGGCGTAAGTCTTGGTAATTTTATTTTTTCTTTCTTGGGGAGATTTTAGAGCAAACGAGTTATTTTTAAGAAAAAAGGAGCAAGTTTTATGTCAGTTTCCGTATCAAAGCATCCGCGGATTTTGGTCGTGGCATTGGCGATAGCCTCGATCATGACGACGATTAACGTCACGGCGTTTACGATTTTGCTGCCGAATTATATGAATGAATTTCATACCGATCTTTTGACGGTGCAGTGGCTATCTACCGGCTACACCGTAGCGCAGTGCATGGCAGTGTTAGTCATCGGTTATCTCGCTGACAAATACAGCGCGCGCAATGTCTATCTGGCGGGAGTCATAGTTTTTGCTTTGTCCTCCTTTATCAGTTGTTTTACGCCCAATATTTACGCGCTGATCGTCATGCGTATGCTTTGCGGGGCGGCAGGCGGATTAGTCAGTGCGGCAGGACCGACGATTATTTATCAATCTTTTGATGAAAAGAAACAGCTGCAAACGATGTCTTACTTTACCATGGCAGGCGGCTTGGGCGTGGCTTTCGGGCCGGCAGTCGGCGGTTTTTTAGAGGGAATGATCGGCTGGAGATGCGTGTATGTGTTTAATGTCGTCTCGGCGCTAATCATCATTTTGCCCCTCTGGCAGCATATCCCGCGCGTCGTGCAGGAGGTCAAATATAAATTAGACGTGTTGAGCTTCCTTATCGGAGCGTCAGGGACGTTTTTATTACTTTACTCTTTAAGCTATGGCGGAGAGTGGGGTTGGTTTTCGTATAAAACGCTGGGGCTGTTGTTTTTAGGTATCGCTTGCTTAGCAGCCTTTATCTGTATCGAGTGGAAAAGTGATCACCCGATTTTAAATGTGCATATTTTAAGCAATAAATATTTCCGTCATGGAGCGCTAATGTACGGCGTAGCGGCAATCGCGCTGGTTTTATCGCCCTATGTCATGTCGTTTTATTTCCAGAGGGTTTGGGGTTACAGCGCGTTGCAGGCTGGTGAGGCGATAATTTTGCCGAGTCTGGCGATGGCGATAGCCTCGCCCATCAGCGGACGTATCGCCTACAGAGTACCGAGCCGTCCGATAGTAGTCGTCTCTTATGCGGCGTTAATATTTATTACTTATAAATTAGGGCAGTTGACACCCGAAAGCACGCTGTTGTACATCATGGTTTGGCTGATGCTGCGCTATGTCGTGATCGGCGTCACCGATCCTTTGATTGCCAACTGCGCCTTTTCTTTGGTGCCGCAGGAGATGATGAGTCATGCCTCCTCGATGAACGCCTGGATCCGCTATATGTGCAACGCTTTGGCATTGGCAGTCTTTACGGGTATTATGAATAATAAACTCGTCGAATATACTGCCTTGGGGCAGTCCGCTGAGTCAGCGATGTGCAACGCGCTTAATGATTTGACGATTTACTCGATGTGGGTGGTCGTTTTGTGTATTCCGATTGCGCTGATGCTTAAAGACAAACTATCTCTTGACCGCGAGAGAACCACAGCAGGCAGAAAACGCTGAAAAATGCTCACATTTTCTTTACATCAAAATCTAATTATGCTACAATAAACAAGCAAAAAACTTTCTATAAATTCTCGGAAAAGAGGTAAAAATTTATGACATTATTAGCTAAAAGTGCGCAGGGCAAAGGCGGCCCAGACGCGATCTTTGCTTACAGTGATATGGCCAACAAACGTGCTGCCGAAGTAGGCCGCGAAAATATTACCAATGCGACTTTAGGCACGTTTTTAAACGCCGAGGGCAAGGTTTTAACTTTAAAAACCGTCGAGGAGTCCATGCACGGTTTGGATTTCGCCGAGAGCGTGAATTACGCGCCGTTAAAGGGCTTGCCGGAATACACCAAAGCGGTCATTGACGCGGCATTCGGCGAGTATCGCCCCGCAGGATATATTGCCGCCGTGGCCTCTCCCGGCGGCACTGGCGCGTTGCATAATGCCTTTTATAACTACTTAAATCCCGGCGATGTAGCTATTACCACCAATTACTGCTGGGGCAACTACCGCACGATGCTCAGAGAAATGGACTGCACCTTAGAGACATTTCCGACCTTTGAGGGTGAGCATTTTAATGTGAAAGCCTGTTTAGACAAAGCGGAGGAAATCGCTTCCCGCCAGCAGACAGTCTTTATGGTATTAAATACTCCGGCGCACAATCCGACGGGCTACAGCGTGAGCGACAGCGAGTGGGACGAGATTATCGCAGGCTTGACAAAAATTGCAGAGAACGGCAAAAATAACGTCGTTTTGGTCGTAGACGTGGCGTATATTGATTTCGCGGGGAAAGGAGGACGCGGATTTTTGCAGAAATTCTCCAACCTTCCCGCTAATTTCCTGACCTTGGTCGCTTTCAGTTTATCTAAGGGCTATACTTTGTACGGTTACCGCTTGGGTGCGTTAATCGCCGTCAGCTCAAGTGCGGAAGTTATCGCCGAGTTTGAGCAGGCGACTGCTGCCTCCTCGCGCGCTACTTGGTCTAACTGCAACCGTGCGGCGATGATGGTGATGTGCGATTTTGCAGCGCATGCGGACAAAAAGGCCGCCTTTAAAGCAGAGCAGGCGGCATTAAGCCAGCAGCTCGTGAAAAGGGCAGAAATATTTAATACCGAGGCGAAAGCTTGCGGCTTGGTAACACTGCCGTACAAAGCGGGATTTTTCGTCATGGTGCCGACTAAAAGCATCGAGGCGGCGAAAGAAGCGGCAGCAATTTTGCGCGAGCAGGATATCTTCTTAGTACCGCTTGGTCAGGGCTTGCGTGTGGCTTTGTGCGCGATCGTTGAGGAGAAAGTAACAGGCTTGGCAGAAAAAATTAACGACGCGGTAAAGAAAGCCGAGAATAAGCACTAAAAGGAGTTTGGTGTGATGCACGCGGAATTGGAGCAGGAGAGTAAGGATAATTTGGCAGAAAGTCTGGATGATGAGGAATATTTTGCCGATTATTACGACTATCAAGAGCCTGAAATGGTCTTAGGCGAAAATTGGCAGGTTTATGAGGAGCAGCGCAAACGCCCTGCTCTTTTGGTGAGCGCGTGCCTTTTGGGCGCAGACTGCCGCTACGACGGCAGCAATAATTTAGTCGAAACGATTTTGGATTTAAAGGACAGCTTTCGCCTGGTGCCGGTCTGCCCCGAGGTTTTGGGCGGATTAGCAGTGCCGCGCGCGGCGGCAGAGCGCAAGGATGATAAAATTATCAATAACGAGGGCGAGGACGTCAGCGCCGCTTTTTATCTGGGCGCAGAAAAAGCGTGGGCGATGTATCAGGATTTTTTGTGCGACGCGGCGCTTTTAAAAGCCAAAAGCCCCTCCTGCGGCGCAGGTAAAATTTACGATGGCACTTTTACGCGGACTTTAATCGACGCTGACGGCGCAACGGCAGAGCTTTTGAAAAAAAACGGCGTGGCTGTTTTCACTGAAAAAGAGCTGGACAAGCTGCAAAAGTATTTCAAAAACGGCGAGGGTGCCAAGCGTGTTGCCGAATTAAAAAAAGGACTGGTGATGGAGATGCTACAGAGTGCTTTGGAGTGCAAATTTGAAAAAGAAATGCTGGAAAAAATCGCGGAGGCCGAGAAATTGGGCTGCGTGCAGAAAAAGTTGAAAGCCAACATCAACCAGTACGGCGCAGCGGCGACGATGGAAAATCTGATCAAGCGCCGCCAAGTCTCCGAGGGCTATGATTGCTTGGAAAAACTGGGGCGTTTGGATTTATCGGCAGAGGCAGTGACGGTCAAAAGCATCTACGGCGAGCTTTTTTCCGACGAAGAAGTCAATGTCTGCTTCGATTTGCTTTGCGCCAGCAAATTTTATAAATAAACGACGAAATAATTTTGATAAAACATCTCTTCAAATATCCTTGTTTGAAGAGATGTTTTTTGTAGGATTTATTTTGGGAAAAAGCGAAATTATAGATTAATACTATTTATGTGGGGGAATATTTATGGCGAAAAAGCCAAAATTGAAAAATCCGCTTTTGGTGACAATTATTCGCGTGATCCAGGGTATTTTAATCGGAGCAGGCGCGATCCTGCCCGGGATAAGCGGTGGAGTTTTGTGCGTAGTATTTGGTATTTATCGGCCGATGATGGCTTTATTGGCGCATCCGAAAGAAAATTTGCCGCGCTATGGACGCATGCTTCTGCCGGTGGGCGTAGGCTGGGTTTTAGGCTTTGCGGTCTTTGCATGGTTAATTAAAATATTGTTTGACGCTTCGGAAACGATGGCGGTCATTTTGTTTATCGGTCTGATCGCGGGCACGATACCGTCATTATACCGCGAGGCAGGGAAAATGGG
>QAKL01000073.1 GCA_003343815.1 Clostridiales bacterium | reverse complement strand
AAATCAAAGTAAAAATGAGATTTTTACGCATTTTGCGCGAAGAACGCATATGTAAAAAACAGGGCGAGCGCCCTGTTTTAGTTTTTCTCTTTCACGGGGATTAATAATCCGAGCACACTGCCGATTAAAGCGGGGAGGAGCCAGGCGATACCCATATCGTAAAAAGGCAACTTAGTGATAAAGGCGGTCAAAGCTCCTAAGGTAATATTCATTCCGTCCAAGCTGTGGACGACGGAGACAATAAAGGTTAAAAGTAAGCCTAACCAGTAAAAGCCCTTGCGCGAGCCGACAAATTTATAAAAGAATGCTTGGACGCAGACGACGATCGTGACCGGATAAATGATGAGTAGAACCGGTAGGGAAAATTGAATCAGCGTACTTAAACCGACATTGGCAATGGCGAAGCTGAATAAAGTTGCAACTAAAATGGTGGCGTGATAGCTGATACGCGGATAAGTGGTGGAGATATATTCGCCGAAAGCGGTGATTAAGCCGATCGCAGTGGTGAGGCATGCCAAGTAGACGGCGACGCTGAGCAAAATAACGCCCAATAAACCGGTGGTGGTTTGCGCAATAGCGTTAAGCATTTGTCCGCCGTTGGCAAATGTACCTAAGGCACCGCTGTGCGCTCCCAAGTACGCCAGAGTGAAATAGACTACAGCTAAAATTGCTCCGGCAAAGAAACCGCTGATGATGGTGTATTTGGCGATTGCTTTTTCAGATTTTACACCTAAATTGCGGATAGAGATGATGACGACGGCGGCAAATGCCAATCCTGCCGGACCGTCCAAGGCGTTATAGCCATCCAAGAACCCTGCAAAGAAAGCGTGTTTCGCATAATTGCCGGTCGCAGCTCCGATATCGCCGTAGGGATTAAGTACGGCGGTGATAAAGATTAAGGCGATGGCAAAAAGCAAAAGCGGAGTTAAAATTTTACCGACGATTTGGACGATGCGTCCTGGGTTTTTGCTCAAATAATACGCCAAAAGGAAAAAGACTGCCGTAAAGATCAGCGAGGGGATAACCTTAGAGGCGCCGTTTAAAAAGGGCACAACTGCAATTTCAAAAGAAACGGTGGCGGTACGCGGCAAAGCGAACAGCGGGCCGATCAAAAGATACACGCAGAGCGCAAAGACGGCGGAGAATTTTTTGCCGACTAAATTGCCCAAATCATTGATATTGCTGCCGACTAGGCTTACGGCGGCGATAGCCAAAATAGCCAAGCCTGCGTCGCCAAAGACAAAGCCTATCAGCGCAGCAAAAACGTTTTCCCCGGCGGCAGCGCCTAAAGTCGGTGGAAAAATCATGTTGCCGGCGCCAAAAAACATCGCGAAAAGCATCAATGAAACGGCAGTGATTTCTTTTATTCCGAGACTGTCGGAGGATGAGTTGGTTTTTTTCATAAAAAAACTTCCTTTCTAAAATAAATTGAGCCACAAGGCTTAAATAATCTGCACCTGCTCGGGCAGGCAGATAATATTGCTATAAATCGGGTACTGCTCTAAAAAAGTGCTGATAATATTTTCGTCCTGCCAAAAATGCATGGGATAAAAGTGCTTGGGGTGGATCGTTTCTAAAAAGTAAATGAGCCCGTAGGCATAGAAAGTGCCTAAATGCGGATCAAGCGGCAAAAAGGCGCAGTCGATAGGGACGTTTTTTAATAGATTGATCTCGTGGCGGTAGCTGCCGGTCATTTGCTTGTTGTACTGCGCGCCTTTTTCCGGCCATTGCCAGTCGTTCAGATCGCCAGCGTGATAAACAGTGCCCTCGTTTGTGTGAAGCACAAAGGCTACGCCGCTGTCGGTGGACAGCAGGGTATCGATTTGCGCCGAGCCTACGCGGTAGCTTTGGTGGGCGTAAGCTTTGATAACGGGAATATTGGGCGGATAATGGTGGCTTTTAATGTCTTTGGCTAAAACGGCGGTGATATTTTTCGCACCGTTATTTTTTAGCAAAGTGAAAATTTCGGGATTGTAATGATCCCGATGACTATGACTGGCGAAAACTGCGACGGGTTTGTCCGCAGATAATTGAGGAAGTGCTCCTTGATAATAATCAAAAATGTATATGCAATCGGCACATTCGATAAAAAAACCGCTGTGCGCGAGATATTGGATATGCATTTTAGCCTCCTTTCGACGATAACAAATAACAATTTCCAGTATATCATAAAAAAGGCTAAAACGCAATGAGTAAATATTTACACGGGTTATTAATTAGACAAAGGTTTCTTATACATCAAAAAACAGCATTGTCAAGAGACAATGTTGTTTGATGTGCTGCCTATTCGGCTCTTTTTTAAGCACAAAAAAATAACTATAGCCAAAAGACTATAGTTATTTTTCTGGGGCATCAGGGACTCGAACCCTGGACACCCTGATTAAGAGTCAGGTGCTCTACCAACTGAGCTAAAACCCCATTTGCTTTACAACATCAAATATTATAGCTTTTTTAAAAGGGTTTGTCAAGTGGTTTTTTGGTAATGATGAGGATATTTTGGCAAGAAATGATTTGCATGCTCAACACTCGGAAGTTTCGGGGATATGGCGCCATTTTAAGATTAAGGGATAAACGGTGAGCAAAATTAAGTATAGTGCAATGACAATTAAGGCGGCAGAATAAATATGATTGTAGCCGCCGAAATGGGTGGCGATAGCGCTCCAATCCATGACGCCCACGGCATTGGCTCCGTCGACGGCGGCCATGTAGATAGAGTTGGCCATGCCTTGGCGGTGCCAGCTCATGGAGCGCAGGATTTTGGTATTGGCGATGGGGTAGAAAACGCCCATGGCAAAGCCGAAAAAGAAACCTAAAATGTAGATAATGTGAGCACTGGGAGCGTGGGCGATGCCGAAATAAACTCCGCAGGAGATGATCCCTGCCAAATAAAGCAAAGTGCGTTGGGAGAGATATTTCAGGATATGATTCATAAAGAAACGGACGCTGAAATTGGTAATGGCAAAGGCCACAAAGTAAGGCGTCATATTGCCAAAATCAGCTTCTAAAGCGTAAAGATTGATATACGCGACGATGCTGGACTGGGCAAAGGCGATGAAAAAGACTAAAAATGCCAACAAAATCGTTGCCATATTAATATTTAAGCGGCCTACGCAGTCGGTGACATCATCGACACGCGCCTCGGATTTGATCGGAAGCGAGGCGCACAGACATAATGCGGCCAAGACGATTAGTAAAAAGAAGATCGGCATAAATTGCGCGGCGTCGCTGTGGGTGATATTTAAAACTATGCCCGGGCCGATAGCGGTGGTTAGGGTGGTGAGCATCATATTGTAGCCTACCGACTCCAAGAGGCGGTCGTGCGGGGATAAATTGGCGATGATGGTGGAGATAGCTACTCCGGATATACCGAATCCCAGTCCGTGCAGGATACGCACGCCGATGAGCAAATGAATATTATCAATAAATAAATAGCCTAACGAAGCCGCAAAGGATAGGGTAAGTCCGGCAAATAAAATCTTGCGTGAGGAAAAGAAATCGAAAATTTTGCCGGTAAAAAGCTTGGTAAATAAGGCAGCAAAGGTAAAGCCGGAGGTGGCTAAGCCGATGTAGTATTCCACCGAGGTAAATCCTTTGGCATAAATCCCGATGGTGGAATAAAGCATATTATTTGAAAGCTGAATAAAAAAGCTGACAGCTAAAGCTAAAATATAGCTTGTGGTAAAAAGGACAGATTTTTGGTTCGCCACGCGGAAAGCCTCCTTATAACTAACGGATAATATGATTATGCGCTTGCTCAAACGGTTTGTCAAGCATTCAGAGGGGCAAAACATGGCGCAAAATATTGTGTTTTAGTTAAAATGCGAGAGTTTGGCTTGACGGGGAAAAATTTTAGTTATAAACTAAGGGATAATATGCGATAAATATGCAGGAGGTAATGCTGTGAGAAGAGTATTTATGATTTTTACCGACGATATAAAGCATCTTTTGAAAAATCCGATCGCGATCATTGTGACGATCGGTTTGATTATCTTGCCGTCATTATACGCGTGGTTTAATATTTTATCCAACTGGGACCCTTACGGAAATACTGGAAATTTAACTATTGCGGTGGCAAATAATGATGCCGGCGTAAGCGTAGGTGAGGTAGTAAACTACAATGAGTTGCCAAACGGTGATAAGCTGGCAGTGGATCAGAATGAAACAGTGATGAATATCGGCGATAATTTTGTCAACAATCTGCGGGAAAATGACAAGATTAACTGGGTTTTTGTCGATTATGACAACGCGATGAACGGCGTGGAAAACGGCACTTATTATGCGGCGATCGTCGTGCCGGAAAATTTTACCCGCGACTTTTTCAGCTTTTTAAATAAGGATATTACGCATCCGAAATTAGAGTATCATGTCAATGCCAAGAAAAACGCTATTGCGACAAAAATTACCGACAGCGTCATGAACAGCGTGAAAACAGAGGTCAACGAGTCGTTTATCAATACGGTGACGGAGGTTTTCGGCATCGCGATGAATGACGCGGCGGTAGAGTTGGACGATGCGAAGGATCAGACGATTCAGTCGAATCTGAATACGTTTCGTTTGTTGCAGGAGCAGCTGAATAATCTGACCGATACGACTAAAGTTTTGAACTCAACTTTTGTGGCAGCGCAGGCTTTGGTACAGTCGAGCCAGGCGACTTTGCCCGGGATTGAAAAAGATCTGGACAGTTTAGACGGCAAAGGCTGGGATGCGGCGCAGTTAGCGGCTGCCGGGAAAAATTTGGCTTATGTCGGCAGTACGACTTTGGATACGACTTTCAGCAATTTGGATAATACTTTGGAAGTATTGGAAAAGCAAATCAGCGTCACCCAAGGTGCGATCAGCGATGCGCAGAAGCTGGAATTGCTTGATGAGGCGCAAAAAATTGTTAACGAAAATTTGACGATGGTGAACAAAACCGAGACCTTGGTTAAAGAGATGCCTTATCTGACCGATGAGCAAAAAACAGCGCTGCTGGAGCATTTGGATAAGGTGAAAAAGCTTGATGAGCAGCTTTTGGTCGATATTCCTGAGTTGGAGTCGGATTTGCGTGGCTACGGTAAATTTACCGAGAAAAATCTTAACAAGCTCAAAGCCGACATGGACAGCACCGTCTGGGCGGCAGAGGATCTGCACAATTATTACAAAGACAAAGTAGCGCCGACTTTAAATAAAAATTTGGACAGCTTGATTGACGCAAGCGTGAACTCGCCTGAGGTCATCACGCGCTTAAAAAGTATGATTACGCCGTTGGATGCGGCTTTGAGCAGTTTGGATATCCTATTGGGCAATCAGCTTGACACCTACGACAGCGTGCAGCGCATTTTAGAGCACAGCCAAGAACAGGTGCAGGAGTGCATAGATTTACTGGAAAAAGGAGAGCAGCTCGGTCAGGAAAATTATTTGTATAATTTGATGACCAACGACCCGCAGACTTTAGCCTCCTTTATTTCCTCACCGACTGAGGTCGAGACGATCACGATGTATCCGATTGAAAATTACGGCTCGGCGATGGCACCTTTTTATACGGTGCTGTGCTTGTGGGTTGGGGCGTTAATTTTGGCGGCGATTGTCAATGTCAATATTACCAATCCGGCATTTAAGGAATTTAAACTGTGGCAGCAGTATTTCGGACGCAGTATGACATTCTCGCTTATGGGTATTTTGCAGGCGTTGGTAGCATCATTGGGAGATATTTATCTTTTGCACATCCAGTGCTTGTCGCCGCTTAAATTTGTGCTGATATGCGTGGCATGCAGCTATACATTCTGCAAGATAGTTTATACGCTGACGATAGCTTTAGACGATGTAGGTAAGGCGATCGCAGTTGTCCTGCTGGTTATGCAGGTTGCCGGCAGCGGCGGTACTTTCCCCAGCGAGGTCATGCCGAAATTTTTCCAAGTGATCAATTCTGTGCTGCCGTTTAGATTCGGTTTGGCGGCGACCAGAGAGTGCATCGCCGGGATGTACGGCGATATATATTGGAAAAATGTCCTATTGGAATTGGCGTATGTGCCGCCGTGTATCATAATCGGGCTATTGACGTGGAAAAAGCTTTACAAGGCAAAAAGTTATTTCCGCCGCAAGATGGAAGAAACGGGTATTATGTAGCGAGAAATAAAGTCGTTTATTCTTTGGGAATAAACGACTTTATGCTATGTTAAGAGCGCATTATATTTAAAAAAATGCTCCTACACAACTTATGCGAAAATTTTTCAAAAAAGCTCTTGACAGGAGCGTGGCAAAATGATATAATTTTTGAAAATTTAAGATTCAAAGGCTGTGACGAAGATCGTCTGAGTAAAAACATCGCAGAGAGCCGATAGTTGGTGTAAATCGGTATGGATTTTCTCGAGACTGCTCCCTTCCGAGCCGGATGCTTGAAATGACAGTAGGGTATCCCGCGAATGCTGCGTCAGTGCATAGAGACTGATTGGTCTCGAAGAGGTGGTGCGCAAAGGCGCACAATTTGAGTGGTACCGCGAGTGCAAATGATATTTACACCCGTCTCAAAGCAAAAAGATGCTTTGCGACGGGTTTTCTTTTTGCGAAAAATATTAAAGTGGGGAGGTTTTGAGCAGAAAAAGGAAAAATTTTAATTGCGGAAAAAATAGAAAATATTATATAATAAGGTAAGTAAAAGAGTTAATAAAAGGAGTGTTTACAATGATGGATGCAAGCAAATATGAAGTGGGATATTTCCCGGTCAGCAAGGAATATAACAAATGGGTGAATAAAGATCATATCGAAAAAGCGCCGATTTGGTGCAGCGTCGATATGCGCGACGGCAACCAGAGTTTGGTTATTCCGATGAGTTTGGAGGAAAAACTGGAATATTACAAGGTATTACTGGGTGTCGGTTTTAAAGAAATCGAGGTCGGCTTCCCGGCGGCGAGCGAAACCGAGTATGAATTTTTGCGTACTTTGATCGATAATAATATGATTCCCGAAGATGTCAGCGTGCAGGTTTTGACCCAGTGCCGCGAGCACATTATCAGAAAAACTTTCGACGCCTGCAAAGGCGCACCGAGCGCAATTATTCATTTTTATAATTCGGTCAGTGTGGCGCAGCGCGAGCAGGTATTTAAAAAATCCAAAGAAGAGGTTAAGCAAATCGCCGTGGACGGCGCGAAATTGGTTAAACGCTTAGCTGCGGAGTACGAGGGGAATTTCCGCTTTGAATATTCGCCGGAGTCCTTTACCGGAGCGGAGGTTGATTATGCATTAGAGGTTTGCAACGCGGTTTTGGACGTTTTGGAGCCGAGTGAGACGAATAACGTCATCATCAATCTGCCTGTGACGGTAGAGATGAGCTCGCCGCATGTCTATGCTTCGCAGGTTGAGTATATGTGCGAGAATTTAAAATATCGCGAGTTCGTCACGGTGTCTTTGCATCCGCATAATGACCGCGGCACCGGCGTAGCCGACGCTGAGCTGGCTTTACTGGCCGGAGCTGACCGCGTCGAGGGCACGCTTTTCGGCAACGGTGAGCGTACCGGTAATGTAGACATTATCACTTTAGCGATGAATATGTACGCTCACGGCGTTGATCCGAAACTGGATTTCTCCAATATGCCGTACTTGGTAGAGGAGTACGAAAAATGCACTCGTATGCACGTTTATGAGCGTGCTCCCTATGCCGGCAGTTTGGTATTTGCTGCATTTTCCGGCAGCCATCAGGACGCTATCGCCAAGGGTATGAAATACAGAGCGAAAAATAAACTGCACCGCTGGAATGTGCCGTATATCCCGATTGATCCGACGGATATCGGCCGCACTTATGACGCGGATGTCATCCGTATCAATTCACAATCCGGCAAAGGCGGCATCGGCTATCTGCTGGAGCAGGCCTACGGCTACAGTCTGCCGGCGAAGATGCGCGAGCATTTCAGCTATATGTGCAAGGATATCTCCGATCATGAGCATAAGGAATTAAAAGCCGATGAGGTTTTAGATATTTTCACCGAGCATTATCTCAATCTGCCGGGCGAAATTTCGATTACCGATTTTGAATTCAGCAGAGAAAATGAGGTCGTCCGCATCAACATTACCTTTATGAAGGACGGCGTGGAAACCGAGATGGAGGCCGAGGGCAACGGCTCCTTGAGTGCGATTAACAGTGCGTTGAGAGATTACACCGGCGAGGAATATACTTTGCAGGTATTTACTCAGCACAGTATGCAGGGACAAGGCTCTGACAGCGTGGCGGCTTCCTATATTGGTTTAGAAAAAGCCGATGGTACGATGTACTGGGGCGCAGGCACCGACACCGACGTTGTTAAAGCCAGCGCTAACGCGTTATTGAGCGCATTTTATAACATGACCAAAGGAGCGAAATAATTATGGGAATGACCATGACGCAGAAAATCTTGGCGGCGCATGCCGGATTGGACAAGGTAGCGGCAGGACAATTAATTAATGCGAAACTGGATATTGTTTTAGGAAATGATATTACGACGCCTGTAGCGGTTAATGAGTTCAAAAAAGCAGGCTTTAATCACGTTTTTGATAAAGAGCGTGTGACGATTGTCTTGGATCATTTTGTGCCGAATAAAGATATTAAAGCGGCGGAGCAGTCGAAAACCTGTAGCGAATTTGCCAAGGCGCATGGAGTCAAGCATTTTTACGATGTCGGTAAAATGGGCATCGAGCATGCTTTATTGCCCGAGCAGGGCGTAGTGACGGCAGGCGACTGCATCATCGGCGCCGACAGCCACACTTGCACTTATGGTGCGTTGGGCGCGTTTTCCACCGGCGTCGGCTCCACTGATATGGCGGCAGGCATGGCGACGGGGATGGCTTGGTTTAAAGTGCCGCAGGCGATCAAATTTAATTTAAGCGGCAAATTAAAACCGAATTGCAGCGGCAAGGACGTCATTTTAACAATTATCGGCATGATCGGCGTGGATGGTGCTTTGTATAAAAGTATGGAATTTACGGGCGAGGGCGTAAAAACGCTCTCGATGGATGATCGCCTTTGCATTTGCAATATGGCGATCGAGGCTGGCGCGAAAAACGGCATTTTCCCTGTGGACGAGGTTACCATGGCGTATTTGGACGGACGCAGCGAGCGCAAGCCTGTGGTTTACGCGGCAGATGAAGACGCAGAGTATGAGAAAGTAATTGACATTGATTTGTCGGCAATCGTGCCGACGGTGGCTTGCCCGCATTTGCCGGAAAATACGCACCCGGCGAGTGAGCTTGGAGATATCAAAATCGATCAGGTCGTCATCGGCAGCTGCACCAACGGCAGATTGGAGGATATGGAGGCGGCGTATCATATTTTAAACGGCAAGCATATCGCTGAGGGGATCCGCTGTATCATCATTCCCGGGACGATGCAGATTTTGCGCGAGTGCGTTGAGCGCGGCTGGTATACGGCGTTTATCGATGCGGGCGCGATCGTTTCTACGCCGACTTGCGGACCGTGCTTGGGCGGCTATATGGGCATTTTGGCAGCGGGCGAAAAATGTATCGCCACGACCAATCGTAATTTCGTCGGCCGTATGGGGCATGTCGAGAGCGAGGTTTATTTAGCATCGCCGCACACTGCTGCCGCCAGCGCTTTGACGGGATATATCACCGAGTATAAGGAGGCAGAATAATGGAAACGCAAGGAAAAGTTTTTAAATATCCGGATAATGTCGATACCGACGTCATTATCCCGGCGCGCTATCTGAATACTCCTGATGCCAAAGAATTGGCGCTGCACTGCATGGAGGATATCGATAAAAATTTTGTCAATGAAGTAAGTGCGGGTGATGTGATGGTCGCAGGATGGAATTTCGGCTGCGGCTCCTCGCGTGAGCATGCGCCCTTAGTCATTAAAACATGCGGTACCGGCTGCGTCATCGCCAAAAGTTTTGCGCGTATTTTTTATCGTAATGCGATTAATATCGGTTTGCCCATTTTGGAGTGCGCAGAGGCGGCTGAGGAAATCCAAGCAGGCGACGAGGTCAAAGTTAATTTCGACACAGGTGAGATTATCGACATTACTACCGGCAAAAGCTATCAGGCGCAAGCTTTCCCGCTGTTTATTCAAAATATCATTAAAGCCGGTGGACTTTTAGCGTCGTTAAAGGAGAGTGCGAAAAATGAATAAAAATATTGCGGTAATCCGTGGTGACGGTATAGGTCCGGAAATCGTCGCGCAGGCGATCAAAGTATTGGATAAAATTGCGGAAATTTACGGTCATACCTTTAATTATACCGAGGTCGATATGGGAGGATGTGCGATCGATAAATGGGGCGATCCGCTGCCTAAAGAAATGTTAGAGAAATGCTTAGCCTCGGACAGCGTGCTTTTGGGAGCAGTCGGCGGCAATAAATGGAACGACGTCCCCGGCGAGAAACGCCCGGAGAAAGGTTTATTGCGCCTGCGATCGGGTATGGGCGTTTACAGCAACAACCGCCCGGCAAAAATCTGGCCGCAGTTAGCGAGTGCGTCGCCCTTAAAGCAAGAGATTGTCGATAAAGGCATTGATTTTATCATCGTGCGCGAATTGATCGGCGGTATTTATTTCGGCGAGCACCAAACTAACGAAGTAAACGGTGAAACAGTAGCAACGGATATTTTGGCCTACAGTGAAAAAGAGATCGAGCGTATCGGCCGGATCGGTTTTGAAACAGCGCAGAAACGCCGCAAGAAACTCTGCTCGGTCGAAAAAAGTAATGTGCTTGATTCGAGCCGTTTGTGGAAGAAAACCATGCATCGTTTGGCGGCGGAGTATCCTGATGTCGAGTTATCTGATATGTTAGTCGATAACTGCGCGATGCAGATCGTTAAAGATCCGGCACAGTTTGATGTCATAGTGACGGAAAATATGTTCGGTGATATTTTGTCCGATGAGGCATCGATGATTACCGGATCGATCGGCATGATTCCCTCCTCGAGTCTGGGTGCGACTTCTTGCGGATTGTATGAGCCGATCCACGGATCGGCACCTGATATTGCGGGGATGGATATCGCCAACCCGATCGGCACGATTCTTTCGGCGGCGATGATGCTGCGCTACAGTTTCGATATGGCGCGTGAGGCTGACGCGATCGAAAATGCGGTGTCTGCTTATCTGGACACAGGCTATCGCACGGCAGATATAATGAGCGAAGGCATGAAGCAAATCGGCTGTGAAAAATGCGGCGAGATTATCGTAAGCTATCTCAAATAAATTTCTATAGAAAAACCTGTGAATC
>QAKL01000016.1 GCA_003343815.1 Clostridiales bacterium | reverse complement strand
CTTGGTTTCGATTTTCGGCAGTGACAAGGATAAAGAAGTTTTGGAAATGGCGGCATATGCGCTGCGCGTGTTCTTCCTGGCGTTGCCGTTTATCGGCGCGCCGATGATTTGCGGCAGCTATTTCCAAGCGTCAGGCAAGCCGATCCAATCGACAATTATCAATTTATCCCGACAGGTATTGGTATATATCCCGGCGTTAGTCATTTTACCGAGCATTTTCGGTTTAAACGGCGCTTGGTTTGCAGGCCCCGTCAGCGACATCGCAAGCTTTATCATCTGCATGACGATGACTTTCTTTGCGATGCGCACGCTTAATAAAAAAATGGCTTACCAAAAGTACAGACCGGAGCCTGATAAAATAAACTAAGCAAAGATAAAGAGGAGGATTTCACCGTGGGAGTTATACAGTTATTGGATGCGCAGACGGCTGATAAAATTGCTGCCGGTGAAGTCATCGAGCGGCCGCTGTCGGTAGTTAAGGAATTGGTCGAAAACAGTATCGACGCGGGCAGTACGCTTATCGAAACGGAGATCAAAGACGGAGGCGTGAGCCTGATCGCCGTCCGCGACAACGGCTCTGGCATGGCGAAAGAAGATCTGACGATGGCCTTTATGCGCCATGCGACGAGCAAGCTTAGAAATATTAACGATTTAAATAACCTGCACAGTTTGGGTTTTCGCGGAGAGGCATTGGCCAGTATTGCCGCGGTGAGCCAAATAGAGATGACCAGCGCTTTGCACGGCAGTCTGCACGGGCACAAAATATCTCTTACCTTGGGTAGTGTGCCGGTGGTGACGGAGCTTGCCGCGACAGGAGGCACCAATATCGAGGTAAAAAATCTTTTTTACAATATCCCTGCGCGGCGTAAATTCTTGAAAGCTCCCGCTTACGAAAGCGGGCTTATCGGCGAGCTTTTGACAAAATACGCGCTGGGCCATCCGGAGATTCGTTTTCGTTTGATAAGTAACCGTAAAGTAGTCTTTGACACGGCTAATATGCATTCGACTGAGGAAAGAATCAGCTATTTTTACGGTGCGGATATGGTGCCGATGATTATTAAAGTGCCGCGGGTGGAGTTTGCGCCCAAGCGGTTTTTGGAGATGTATCTTTTGCGCGAGGAAGTATCGCGTAATAATCGAGCACAAGAATTATTTTTCATTAACGGGCGCGTGATCAAAAGTACGGCGTTAAATAATGCTTTGGAAGAGGGTTATCATACCTTGCTCGGTAAGGGGCGCTTTCCCGTGGCTTTAGTTAAGCTGGAACTGCCCGGGGATGAAATCGATGTCAATATCCACCCGGCGAAGCTTGAGATCAAAATTAATGATTTTGAGCCGGTGAAGCAGGCGATCATCATGTATGTGCGCGACGCACTTTGGCAGGCGGCAATCAGCAAAAATGCTTTCCTGCCCGAAAAATATCGCCCGAAAACAGAGGATAAGACACCATACACTGCGAAAGTGATAAATATTACTGAAACGTCAAGCACGGCAGAAACCGCGGTAAATCTTGAGCCGCGGCAGACAGAAAGTGTGAAAATGAAAGAAACGCCGCTAAAGGAGTCTGTGCGCGCTGAGAAAATTGAAAACTTTGATCATACCTATCCCAAGCTGCCGGAGATTAAGAAAAAACTTGCAGCCGAGGAAGAAATGCGCGAGCGGCGGGAAAGTATTGCCGAAAAAGCAGAAGAAACGGTGGAGCTGCCGATAAAAAAGAGCGCTAAAAATGCGCCGCAGGAAACGTTTAAGCAGGACAGCATGTTTATGGAGACTCCTTCCCAAGCGGCTAATAAGGCGGAAAACGTCGCTGTGTTAAAAACTCCTCCCAAAAAGGAATTTAAGGTTAAGGATGTAACCTCGCTAAGCTTAATAGGCCAATTAAACAACTCTTTTATCCTCGCGCAAAATAAAGACGGATTGTTTATCATCGACCAGCATACGTTGCATGAGAGGATTTTGTACGAGCAGTTTAAGAAAACAGTCGAGGAAAAGGAGATTATCAGCGAAAATTTGCTTTTGCCTGTCATGGTTAATCTGACGCCGAAAGAGGAAAGTACGCTGATTTTGTGCATTATCGAGTTGCGCGATCTGGGATTTGTGATCGAGGAGTTCGGCGAGCGTAGTTATCTCATCCGCGCAATCCCTCAAGGATTGCCGAAAGATATGGATTTAAAAGCGTTGCTTTTGGATTTATTGGCAGATTTGGAGGCAGAAAAAAATATTACGCCTGCGGTTTTAAAGGAAAATTTGATTAATCAAACGGCTTGCAAAGGCGCAGTCAAAGCTAATGCGCACTTGACGACCGAGGATATGCTGACACTTTTATCGAGGCTTGATCAGGTGGAAAACGCTCACACCTGCCCGCACGGGCGGCCGATTTTTTACAAAATTTCGATGAGCGAACTTTATGCGATATTTAAAAGAGGCAGCTATCATGAATGAAAAAATAGCGATTACGACCGCGAAATTCGATCATTTGGCGGAAGAAGCGCAAAAATTAGGTGCGCACTATGGCATAAATTATATCGCACGCGGCAACAAGGGTATCAATAAATTGATGAACATGCATGATTTGGATAATATGCTTGTGCTATCTGCCGAGGGCTTGACAGCGTATGCGATTAATCAAGAGGAAAAGCTGCGTTTTCATCCTGGGATGGCTGTAGCGCGCCTGCGCTTGGCTAATAACGGACCAAAAGAGCCGCTTTTGCGCGCAGTCGAGCCTTTTGGCGGCATGCGGATTTTGGACTGCACGCTCGGACTGGCATCCGATGCGGTAAGCTTGGCAGTACATATCGGTGAAGAGGGGCGTATTATGGGGCTTGAGGCGGCGCAAGCTTTATATATCGTCACGGATTACGGCTTGAAAAACTGCCGGATAAATAATAAAAAGATTGATCAAGCCCTCGAGCGCATCAGTGTGCAAAATGTGCGCTATGAGGACTTTTTGGCGCGGACGGAGGAGAACTTTGACGCGGTGTATTTCGATCCGATGTTCGACCACGGGTTATATAAATCCTCAGGGATCAATGCCTTGCGTCCTTTTGCCGATTATACGCGTCTTTCACAGCAATATCTGGAGCAGGCGCTTAGTGTAGCGCCGAAAGTTGTGGTAAAATATCGGCAAAATGACGAACTGGGTTTAATTTTCGATGAAGTAATCAAGGGCAAATATTCGCCGATTGCTTTCGGCGTGTGCTACAGGAGGTGAGCGGATGAATGAGCCTTTAGTGATTGTTGCCGGTCCAACGGCGGTGGGAAAAACGGCTTTAAGCATAGCTTTGGCGAAAAAATTAAACGGAGAGATTATTTCCGGGGACTCGATGCAGGTCTATCGTGGTATGGATATCGGCACGGCGAAAATAACTCCTGCCGAAACCGAGGGCGTGGCGCATCATCTGATCGACATTTGCGAGCCGCGGGAAGGCTTCAGCGCAGCGAAATTTCAATCTCTGGCGCAGGAAAAAATCGCGGAAATCACCGCACGCGGACATCTGCCGATCGTTGCGGGTGGCACGGGATTATATCTAAGCGCGCTTATTTACGATTATGACTTTGCCCAAAGCGAGCAGGACGATGAATACCGCGCCTATTTAAACCAAATTGCCGAGGAAAAAGGCGCGCAGTTTTTGTGGGATATGCTAAATGCGGTAGATCACTTGAGCGCCGCAAAGCTCAATCTGCGCGATACCAAGCGTATCATGCGTGCTTTGGAGGTTTATCACCTGACAGGGTCGCCCATCTCCGCGCAAAAGCAGGAGGGGCGCACGCGTGTGCCTAGGGATAATACGGCATTTATCGTGTTGGATATGAACAGAGCCAAACTTTACGAGCGTATCGATAGTAGGATCGATGAGATGCTAAAGCAGGGCTGGCTTGACGAGGTGCAAAAACTTTTGGCAGATGGGCTTACGCGTGCGGATGTAGCTATGCAGGGACTGGGCTATAGGCAATTAGCGGCTTATTTAGAGGGTGAGTGCAGCTATGAAGAAGCAGTATATCAAACAAAAAGAGACACTCGTCATTTTGCCAAAAGGCAATTAACATGGTTCCGTAGGGAATCATGCGCCGCATGGATCAATAAAGACGGCAGAAATGAGACGGAAATTTTAAATGAGGCGCTCAAAATTATCGAAGAAAAAATACCGCAGATAGGCTGAAAAAATCGGTTAGCATAGGATTATAGCGAAAAATATGTAACATCATAAATACTAAAACAACATAACTTGAAAAACAAATACAGATGTAGTATGATATTTAGCGGACGAAATGAACTTTTAGGATATTATTTTTAGGAGATGTAAAAATGAACTCTTGTGCCTACGAAGAAAAGATGAAGCGTGTTGAAATCTATCAGAGCTGGCTTCAAGAAAAGCAAGGCATGGATATTACCACCTGTCAAAAGAGAGTTAAGCTTTTGAGACGTTTATGCGCATTGCAGGATGAATGCGGCGCAAAAGATAACTTTTTAAGTAATGATCATGATTTGGGCGAATGTCAAAAGATGATTTTTTTGTGGAGCAGCTGCAAGGAAATGAAGCAGTCCTTTGGTGAGGAAAGCACGCAAGTCCAAGAGATGCTCAAAGAATATGCAAAATTTGCCGAGGATTTGGCGAAAGGCTGGCAAGGGAAAAGTAAAAAACAAGCTTGCGCGAATGTGATGTTAGAAAGTGAAACATTGGCATATTTACGGGAAAAATTAGCAAAAGAATTTCCGCTGGTTTATTATATAGGCGATATTTCGATTAATGATGCGGAATATGATTTGTTGTTAGAATATACCAAAGATACTTTAAAAAATTTAGCGAAAAGCAAGGAAAAATATCGCAACGATCTTTTAATCGTGACATTTATGGTGAAAACGGCGCAGAAATATTATAAAGGTAAGTTTTGGGGCGCGTTTTTTGAGCAGGTAAAATTAAAGGCTGATCAGGAATACAAAAATTTCTTGGAAAAAACGCTTATTTTCACTTTGCAGAAAAATGATAAATATATCGTCGGCAAAAATGAGCGGTTGAATACGATTTTCTTCCATGCGTTTATTTGCGATTATTACGCTAATGCGTGGTTTGAACTGCTGCTGGATTATTACGCCGAGGATTTAAACGAAAATTTAGCTAATCATAACGCCGAGAGATATCATTGCTTTTTGATGGGACTTAGCCAAAAATGCGCCGAGAATGTCGATTATCTCACGAAAAGTGAGGCAGAGGATAAATATATCCTGCGCGAGGCGGCGATTACGGCGATATGTGCCAATGAGCGAGCAAGCTTTATCAAAGCAAAGCAGGCGCTTATCATGATCGATGAAGCGCTTAAAACGAAAAGTCTTTCCAATTGTACTGCTGAACGCATCAAATGTCTCTTTAAAATTTGGGCGGAGGATTCGGGGCGGTTTAGCGCGATGTTTCTATGTCCGACGAAAGAGGCCTACGATAATGTTTTACTGAAAGTAAATAGTGAGGAACACAGCTTTTATCTGGATTTAGGTGCTTACAGCATCTTAGGACACAAGGGCGCAGCTCTCACTTGGCAGATCAAAACTATCAAACGCAAAGAAACGCTTGAAATCGCCTCAAGCGAGACTTATTCCGGGATTAAAAGCGAAGGTGCGCAGTTTTTGCTCAATTCAGATGAGTTATTTGGGCGTATCCGCGCCGAGCTTTACGCAGGCGAGGAAAAATTAGGGGAGGTTTTGTTTAAGGGCGAAAAGCTTCGCACCTTTACGCCTGAGGGCGTTTACAGCGCTAAACTCATTTTGGGCAAAATGTATGCTTACGCCAATAAAGAAATCAGCGTCCAATCCTTTGCGATTACCAAAAGAAGTGATATAGGTAAATTGGCGCGCTATGATTTGAACTGCGCCGCGGGCGAAATAGTCGTGATTGATAATTACGAAATGCGTTCCTTAGCCGCTAATTTGACCGAGGGATTGAACGAGCGAGGTAAAATAGCAAATCTGACTGCCTTTGACGAAAACCGCCGTGCGCTTCCTGTTTATGGGAGTCTGCCTGTGCTGGCGATCACCGTGCAGGTCAATAAAATCAATGCTTCTTCGATTATTATTAATTCGAGCCGCTACAATCTGCGCTCTTGCCGAATCATGGAGTTTGAAAAGCCGGACTCCAAGGGCGTAAAAATCGTGCTGGTTGACTTGCGCGAGATGCCATCCTTTAAAGACGGCAGAGTCAATCGTGTCAGTGTGGATATTATCAACAGCAGTAGCTTAAAAAGCTACAGTTTCGTTTATTGTCAAAATTTAGACGTTTCCTATCCTGACGGGGCGCCGCTTAGCGCGGGTAAAGAGTATAAAGTTAAATTTGACGCTAAGCAAACCTTTAAAAACACCGATCACGCAGCGCGGCAGACCGAGCATGGCGTATTCAGCTTTGAGTTAAAGGAAAATTTGAGCGAGCTTAATTTTACGCTCGAGCAGGAGAAACTCGATTTCTCCTTAAAATTAGCGCCGATTATGTACAGTACGGACGGAGAAACGTGGCAAACAATCTTGGCGCGGCATATTTATGCGGAAAATCTGCCTGAGGTGTTATACCTGAAAAATATTGCAACAGATAAAATTACGCTTAATTTAAGCGATCGCTTTGCATGGGAGTATCAAGCCGAGGACGACGTATTTACCTGCGATTTGCGGCCGCTTTCCTCCGCGCTGAATTATTTCAGTGACGATGCCGAGCTTGATTTGCTTTTAGATGGGGTGCGTTTAAAATTCGCGCATATTTTACTGCACAATATCCTAAGAGAAGCTGTCTTGGCGTGCGACTATGATAATGACGAGCTGATCTTTAAATGTGCGCCGCTTAAAGATGAGCCGCTTTATGCCGATATTTTAAACAAAAATGAAATTGTTTGCACAAAAATGCCTTTAACAAACGGCGAGACGAAAGCTAAAGCGCTTAATTTAGCAGATGAGTTTTTCGCAGCCGTTTACAGTAAAAATGAGCGCGGCGAGTACAGAATGATTTATGAGCAGAAAATGCGTGCTTTTGCCGAGGCGGATCTTGCCGCAAGCTTTGTCCTGCTCAAAGGCTACAGCGATACTTTGCAGGACGAGGAGATCACGCCTTTTGGCGCGGAGTATGTGCTTTATGATTTAAAAACGCTTGATGACGGTATTTATCAGTGTGCAGTCGCGAAAAAGTACGGCGCGGTTTATAAAAAATGGCTCGAGCAGGCAGAGGCAGAGTTTTATTTCGACTCGCTCTTTAGCAAATGTCATCTGACATTTTACCAAGAGGACGACGAGGCGTATAACGATTTTTTGGTAGATTTAAAGACGGGAGAGCTTTTGACCGCCGAGGATGAGGCGCTCACGAGCGAGGAAAAATACAGCCGCTACAAAATGATGTTTGACGGCGAGTGCGTGTATTATACGAGCGTGTTGCCTGCTTGTGTAAGCTTAAAAAATGCTGAAACGGACGCTTATACGCTTAATGATTTAGGATTTGCGCCTGCGCAGGCGGAAATTTTGACAGATTTGGGTTATCAAAATTTAGCCGAGATTAATACGGAAAAATTAGCGGAGCAATTAGGCGAAAGATTATTAAAAAATGAACTGTGCGCCAAAGTGAAAGCTTTGCAAAGCGATCTTTTGGAAAAATAATAAATAGCGAAATCGAGAAAAAGCGGATAGAATTATTCTATCCGCTTTTTGTATATCAAAAAAGTGTACTTTTTTCAAGGAGGTATCAATATGTCTGAGCGACTTACCGATGAACAAATCGCGATGTTTCGCCGCCAATTAATTTTGGCAGAGAAATCTTGCGGCACGATCGAAAAATATCTGCGCGACGTGCGCAAGCTGCAGCATTTTTTGGCGGGTGCGCCGCTTAGTAAGCAAAATATTTTGCACTTTAAAGACTATGTCAAGGAGCGCTATGCCCTCACGACCGCCAACTCGATCCTGACGGCAGTAAACAGTCTGCTTTCATTTCTGAAATTAGCACACCTGCGGGTGAAAAGTCTGCGAGTGGATAAAAGAATCTTTCGCAATGAAGAGCGCGAGCTGAAGCGCATGGAGTATTTGCGCTTGTTAAAAACCGCGCAGGCTGCGAAAAACGCGCGGCTTTATTACATCATGCAGACTTTGGCGGCGACGGGGATCAGGATAAGCGAGCTGAAATTTATCACCGTCGCTTCGTTAGCAAAAAAAGCAGTGCTTGTGCGCGCCAAAGGCCGCGAGAGGACGGTGCTTTTGGCACCGAAGCTGTGTCGGGCATTAAAAAAATACGCTTCGTTGCAGGGGATCTGCACGGGCAGTATTTTTGTGACAAAAAGCGGCCGCGCAGTCGATCGCTCCAATATATGGGCGGAGATGAAAAAACTTTGCACGAAAGCGCGCGTAAGTCCAAGCAAAGTATTTCCGCACAATTTTCGGCATCTTTTCGCGGTGAGTTTTTATGAAATGAGTCACGATATTGTGAAATTGGCGGATCTTTTGGGACACGCCAGTATCGATACGACCAGAATATATCTGAAAGAATCAGCCAGCGCCCATTATAGGCAAATCGAGCGCTTAAATCTCATCATATAAAAATACCACAAAATATTGATTTTGTGGTATGCGTGAGCAGTAAATATTAACAAGAAAGCATTATTTTGTTTAAAATTATAGCACATAGCATTTGAAAGATCAAGAGATTGAAGAAAATTTTTCAAAAAAAGACAGCAATTAAGCCGGAGGCGAAAAAATTTTTTGACCGCCGGCTTGTTTACGTGGGAAAATAAGTTCTTTTTGCCTGTTAAAACGATAATTTTGCTAAGCAAAGGAGCAAACAAATTTTACTTTACCACAAAATCAATATTTTGTGGTAAGGGGGAATATTACGCGGAAAGTAAAAAAGGAGAGAAGAAGTATGTCAAAGAAATTTTGCAGTATTTTGCTGATTGTGACGATGCTTTTGACGCTTGTGCCGCTTGGCGCCTGGGCAGAGGAAGTAACAGCGGATACTGCGGCAGATGAGCTTTTGCAAAATACAGTTGATACTGCGACAAATACTACGCTTATCAGCGAGACAGTGGATGACGAGGGCATTTCGCTTTATACCTCAGCCAGCGGTTCCAGCATCTCTGTAGACAAATCCTCTGCTAAAGTTAACAACAACTTAGAGTTCATTTTGGATTTAGATACAGCTGTTGATGCTGATCAGCAAGTAGTTATTTTTGCTGAGAGAAGCGGTTCTTTGTCCGACAGTGATACAATCACTGTTGAGAAAGCGGGTAATGCAGTTGCTGACGCTGAAACAACCGCACATAAAGGCTACTTTGTATTAGCTGGTGGTAAAGATGGCGGCGAGTACACTGTAAAAGTTAATTCTGCTTCCGCTGGTACTGTTACCATGAAAGCTTATGTTGTAAAAGGTGCTAATGGTAAAACCATTGCTCAAATTTACAACGGTGACAACGAAATCATCAAAACTGCTTTGGTTGGCAATGGCTGCACAGGTAAATTCAATGCAGTAAGCAGTGAAATTACTTTCGATACTGTTGTTACTACGGCTGACGGAAATACATTAGCTGCTGCAAATGACACATATATAGGCGCTGTTGCCAATGACGGCGTGGATTATTATAAGGTAAATCTTATGGTCTTAAAAGGCGGCAGTAAAGCAGTCGGCGAAAAAGTTACTATTTCCGTTGACAAAAACGGCGCTACTTTAAGCAAAGAAGAGGCTACCACCTCTGCTACAGGTAAGGTGGATTTCAAAGTCTATGCCAATAAAGCCGGTACTTATACCGTTACTGTTGAGTGCGGTAGTATGAGCCAAGAGTATAAATTCGCGTTTAGCGAGGGCGCTGTTTCCCAAATAAAAATCGACAGTGTGACTGATAAGGTTTTGCCTGTGGATTATAAAGAAACAGTAGCTATGATGGTATCGGTGTATGACACCGCGGGTAACAAAATTGTTCCCTCTACCGACACATGCAACATGCTGAATAACCGTTTTACTGCTGTCGTATTTAAAGCTCCCGCGGACTCTTTGTTAGAAGATGAGGAGTTGCAGTTTAATTATAATACAAATGTTTGCGACAGTATCTTTATCTCATTTACACCAGACGCGGCAGGCGAGTATACGATTAAAGTATACGACCGCAATACAGGCGCGGGCGATACAGCGGTTTTAAGAGCCGCACAATTTGGCGAGATTGACCATGCACTGATCAGCTATGCGGCGGATACCTATCCTATCGGCGAGAAAACACCGAATGGTATAGTGAAAGTTGTCGATAAAGACGGAGTAGTGACTAATGCCGCAATGAAGCAATTCTCCTACACGGGCGACGGCGTAGCGGCGTTTGATTCGGCAAACGGTAACATTACCTTTACAAACGACAAAGCTTACGTCGGCGAAAAAGTCACGGTCAAAGTCGTGGTGAATAATAATTACACTGCCGAGACGACATTAACGATCGCAGACCGCCCGAGCACTCTGGAGTTTGCACCTGTGAGGGCTACAGCAGGCGAGGAGACTACAGTAGCTTTGCAAGTTTTAGACAAAAACGGCAATGCCACAGCGATTGGTAATCCAAACGCTTACGATATTGATGTTCAAAGCGCGGTCGTGACTGCAAAACCAAACGGTGCGAAAGCATATGTCAATGCGGATTACCCGATTGATAATGCAGCGCAGTTTTTGAAAAAAGGCCAGTCCAAGATTACCGTATTTTCGGATACCGCAGGCACGATAAAGGCAGATG
>QAKL01000141.1 GCA_003343815.1 Clostridiales bacterium | reverse complement strand
GACGAGCTTAAAAACTGGAAACGCCAAAAATACCGCGTCATTATCCTCCTTACCTCTGCAACTAAAGCCTTAAAGCTCCAGCAGATGCTAAGCGAATACGATTTAAACTGCCCATGGCAGGGCGATAATTTGCACGCCGATTTCGGCGAAATCGTCAGCTGCTACGGCAATCTAAGCCAAGGCGGGCAGTTTTTGCGCAGCAAACTGGTTTTAATCACCGAAAATGAAATTTTCGAGCAACAGAAAAAACGCGTTAATAAAAAACTTTTCACCGCCGATGGCGAGCGGATCAACAGCGTCGATGAGTTAAATATCGGCGATTATGTTGTCCATGCCAGTCACGGCATCGGGCATTATTTAGGTATCCAAAAATTAAAGGTCGATAATGTCGAAAAAGATTACTTGATCGTTAAATACGCCGGCGACGATAAGCTTTACGTCCCGGTGGAACAGTTTGAACTATTGCAGAAATACACCGGCGGCGAAGGCGCGGCCCCCAAAGTAAACAAGCTTGGCGGCTCCGACTGGCTCAAAACCAAAGCCAAAGTCAAAGCCTCGGTCGAAGAAATCGCGCAAAAGCTCCTCGAAACCTACGCCAAGCGCGAAGCGGGCGAGGGGTATGCCTTTTCCTCCGACGACCAATGGCAGCGGGAATTTGAGGACGCTTTCCCTTATGTGGAGACCGAGGATCAGCTCAAAGCCATTAACGATGTGAAAAAAGACATGATGTCTCCCAAAATCATGGATCGCCTGATCTGCGGCGACGTGGGCTACGGCAAAACCGAGGTCGCCATTCGCGCCGCCTTTAAATGCGTCAATGACAACAAGCAAGTCGCCGTCTTGGTGCCGACTACGGTTTTAGCCCAGCAGCATTACAATACCTTTTCCGAGCGTTTCGCGCCCTACGGCGTGAAAGTCGAGCTTTTGAGCCGTTTCCGCACAGCCAAGGAGCAAAAGGATGTCATCGAGCGCTTAGCCAAAGGCGAGGTCGATATCGTCATCGGTACTCATAAATTATTAAACAAATCGGTGCATTTCTTTGATTTGGGACTGTTGGTCATTGACGAGGAGCAGCGTTTCGGCGTCACTCACAAAGAAAAAATCAAAGCCCTGCGCTCCGAGGTCGACGTGCTTACTATGTCGGCGACGCCCATTCCCCGCACGCTCCACATGTCGTTGGTCGGCATCCGCGATATGAGCGTCATCGAAACGCCACCACAGGATCGCTACCCGATCCAAACCTACGTCGTCGAGCACTCCCCGGAATTATTAGTTGACGCGATTCGCCGCGAGTTAGGCCGCGGCGGACAGGTTTTCTATGTCCACAACCGCATCGAGGATATCGAGTCCGTCGCTATCGAATTAGCCGAATTAGTCCCCGAAGCGCGCGTTTTGATCGGTCACGGCAAAATGAAAGAACACGAGCTGGAGGACGTAATGATGGAATTCATCAACCAAGAAGCCGACGTGCTTTTATGTACGACGATTATCGAAACGGGCTTAGATATCCCCAATGCCAATACTTTAATTATCGATAATGCTGATCGGATGGGTTTATCGCAGCTCTATCAGCTGCGCGGGCGCGTCGGGCGCAGTAATCGCGTCGCTTATGCTTATTTAACTTACAAAAAGGACAAATCCTTGAATTCGACCGCCGAAAAACGCCTCTCCGCCGTCCGCGAATACACCGAGTTAGGCAGCGGAATTAAAATCGCGATGAAAGATTTAGAGATCCGCGGTGCCGGTAATTTATTAGGCTCCGAGCAGCACGGTCAAGTCTGCGCCGTCGGCTTTGATTTATACTGCAAAATGCTCGACGATGCCATTCGTGAGTTAAAAGGTGAAAAGAGCACCAAAGAAACGCAGACCGAGGTGGATCTGCAGGTAAGCGCTTTTATCCCCGAGTATTACATCCGCGACGCTCATCTGAAGCTCACTTTCTATCAGCGCATCCAAAATGCCGCTACGGTTTCGGCATTAGGCATTTTATTCGACGAACTGGTCGACCGTTTCGGCGATGTGCCGAAAGAAACGGAAAATCTTTTAACTATCGCCGAAATCAGGCTGTTAGCACGCGAGGCGGGCATAACCTCCTTAAAACAAAAAGCAGGTGTAGTTGTCATGCGCTTTGCTCCCGACACTGCCATCGAAATCCCCGCCCTCTACGAGCTGGCTAAACAGTACAAGCGCCGCTTAAACTACACCAACGCCGCCGGAGAATTAATCTTGAAGCTTACCGTAGGCTCCATGGATCAAAAAGATTGTTTAGATTTAGTAAAAAGTGTCGTTTCGGCACTCGCTTCACTTGCCTAAACAAGCAAGCCCTGCTATAATATAATTGCCTTTTTTCCTATCAAAAAGGCAATTATTTTTATGTAAGGAGCGTTTTTGCTATGAAAAGATTAGGAGCTCTGGCTGTTATCTGCGCGCTTATTTTTTCGCTCGCCGCCTGCGGCAGCACGGATAAAGGCGCAGGCAGTGACGACAGCGCCACGTTTGTCACTGTAAACGGAACAGCCTACTCTCAAAAGGATTTTGACGATTTCTTTAACCTCTATGCTGCTCTCAACCAATTAGAAAACAGCAGTGAAAATAAGGAATATTTCATGAACAACGGCTTCAAAGAAAACTTTGTCTTTGAAATGCTCGTCGTCCAAGAAGCCGAAAAAGAAGGTGTCGAGGTTTCTTTAAAGGATACTGACGACATTTTGACGAAAGATGTCACCGCCGCTTACGGCTCCAAAGACAATTTCGTCAAGCAGATTTTAGGCGATGATGTCTCATGGGACGATATGGTGAAATATTATCAGATCGCTTTGGATTACGAAGCTTTGCTTGACAAGCGCATTTCTGACAGCGATATTGATTTGGAAGCTGTCTACAATGCCGATCCGAGCAAATATTCCTCTCCCGAGCAAGTCTCGGCGCGTCATATTTTAGTCGAAACCGAGGACGAAGCTAAGGATATTATTAAACAGTTGGACGATGGTGCAGATTTCGCTTCCTTGGCAGAGGAATACTCCACCGACAAAGGCAGCGCAACTCAGGGCGGTTCCTTGGGATATTTCTCCAAAGAGCAGATGGTCCAGGAATTTTCCGATGCCGCATTCTCCACTCCTGTCGGCAGCTACACCGAGACTCCGGTCAAAAGCCAATTCGGCTATCATATTATCTTAGTCGAGGATCATACGAGTGCGCATCAGATGACTTTTGAAGAAGCCGAAGATTACGTCCGTGCCGATGTCGAAAACGACCTCTCCGAAAGCTTCTACAATGATTTATTAGCTAATGCCGACATCGTCTACGCCGATACCGATACTGCAGCAGACTCAGAGAGCGAATAATTTAATTTGTTCTTTTGGGGAGGGGAAACCCTCCCTTTTTTATTTGCGGCTTTTTATCAAATATTTCTATCAACACGAAAAATTGCTGACAAATGCGCATTTTCATGGTAAACTAAAAGTTAGCTGTATTTCATCCAATACATATTAAATCAGGAGGACTGTTTATGTCATCATTAATCGAAACTATCACCCACATAAACGATGCCGTAAACGGTGTCGTCTGGGGCCCTATTATGCTGACTTTGCTAATCGGCACCGGTCTGTTATTATCCATCCGCATGAAATTTCCGCAGTTTACGAAATTCGGCTATGTGATGAAAAACACCATCGGCAGTTTATTTAACGGCAAGCAGCACCACAAAGACTCCTCCGGCGTCAGCCCATTTCAGGCGGTATCGACCGCTATGGCAGGCACCATCGGCACCGGCAGTATCACCGGTATCGCCACGGCTTTAGTCGCTGGCGGTCCGGGAGCTATCTTTTGGATGTGGATAAGCGCCTTGCTCGGTATGGTCACCAAATATTCGGAAATCATCCTCTCGCTAAAATTTCGCGAGAAAAACGACAAAGGCGAATGGACCGGTGGCCCGATGTATTACATCAAAAACGGCTTAGGCTTAAAATGGCTGGCTGTACTTTTCGCCTTTTTCGCCTCCATCACTTGCCTGGGCACCGGTAATGCCACCCAAAGCAACTCCGTCGCTGTCGCCCTTGACTCTGTTGTGGGCGTGCCGCCGTTAGTTACTGGTATTATTTTAACGATTTTAGTGGCGTTAGTCATCATCGGCGGTATCCGCCGCATCGCCGCGGTTAATGAAAAATTAGTGCCGTTTATGGCGGTTTTCTACGTCATCTGCGCCATTATCGCTTTGATCATCAACGCCGACAAAATCCCCGCAACTTTCGCTTTGATCTTCCATGAAGCGTTCAATTTCCAAGCGGCAGCCGGCGGCGCGGCAGGTTACGGCATCATTTTGGCAATGCGCTACGGTTTCGCCCGCGGCGTATTTTCCAACGAGGCAGGCTTAGGCTCGGCGCCTATCGCTCATGCCGCCTCCAGTACCAAAGAGCCCGTCGAACAGGGTATTTGGGGAATGTTTGAAGTATTCTTCACCACAATTATCATCTGCACCTTGACAGCATTGGTTATTTTGACGACAGGGGTCATCGACTCGACCTCCTTAAAAGGCTCGGCTTTGTGCATCGCCGCTTATAATTCGGTGCTTCCCGGAGTCGGTGCGGTCTGCATTACGTTAGCAACGGTCTTTTTTGCGACTTCGACCACTTTAGGCTGGGCTTATTACGGCGAAAAAGCCGTCGAATTTTTGTTCCACAAAAGTCAAAAAGCCGTCTTTGTCTATCGTTTGATTTATATTGCCTGCGTCTTTTTAGGCGCGGTCGGCAATTTGGATATCATTTGGAATATTTCCGACACGATGAACGGCCTCATGGCTATCCCAAACTTAATAGGCATCATCGGCCTAAGTGGGATCGTCGTCGCCGCAACAAAAGAATATTTCGCCAAAGAAAAAGAATAACACATATGCAAAAAAGCCAAGCATTTCTGCTTGGCTTTTTTAGTTTACAAAACCATACTTTTATAAATCCCTCTCTTCAGCACACGCTCTCCATCTTGCTCTCTACGAGCGGCTCGCGCGCATCGCTATAGCCTAATAAATAATCCAGCGATACCCGATACACGCATGCCAACGCCACCAGATTTTCCACACTCATCCCGCGTGTGCGATTATACAGAGGATTATTCTTATCCGTCAGTTCATAATTGCGCAAATTGGTATGACTGATCGGCGTACCCTGCTTTTGCAGCAAAAGAGAGAGATTTTCATAGGACAATCCCTTTTCCTTGCGCAAAAGCCGCAATCTGTGTTTAGTCATGTTCATTTGCTCCTCAGTGTATAACTCATTCATCAGCGCATCCCTCTCCTTTTTGTAATCTTATTTGCCGCTGTCGCCGTAATTCGAAAGCACGCGCGCCGACGGATCATCGACATCGCAGCCTTCCCATGCTTTATTGGGCATCCAAAAATCTGCAATCATCTCACCCTGTCCGGGATAATATTGCTCGAAAAGCTCGCGGTACAAAAGCGATTCTTTCGTAAACGGCGGGTTCGGCTGATAAGCTTTGCTCTTTTCGGCAAATTCCTCATCAGTATAATGCGCATTGGCATACTCTTTTAAATAATCCACCATCGAGTGCCCTACCGCGTCAGAAAAGGCTGCCTTTTCGCGCATCAAAATATCATGCGGCAGATAGTCGCCCTCAAAAGCATGGCGCAGCAAATATTTGCCCTTGCCGTAGACATTCATCTTTTTCGCCGGGTCAATACTCATCACATACTCC